>DASXWB010000696.1:0-8510 GCA_036503915.1 Lacipirellulaceae bacterium
CCGGTCTGGCGGCTGTTCGGCTTGTAGCCGTGAACGAGAGCGGCGCGGCGGCGGCGATCAGGCTGCAGCACGGCGTCAGGCGCGCCAAGTTGACATCGATCTGCCGCAGCCGCCTACCCAGGACGGCGCTCGGCGGCTTCGCCCAGCTCGCTACGCTCGCTGGGCGAAGCCGCCGCTGTTACGATGACCTTGTCATCGCAAGAATGCAACATACAAGCTGACCGGCCAACCCTGCCGGGCGGTTCAACGTTTACTCGGTCACCGACCGCGACCGCCGATCGCAGCTTCGTGGTAGAATCGCGGACAGCAGAGCGTTCCCGTAAGGCGGCGAGGTGCTAGTGGTGTCCGATACCGTCGCGTATCAATTGGAGCCGAGCCTTTCGAGCGAGGAGTACATCGACCTGCTCATTCGCTCCACGCTCGCGGAACGACGGCCTGTCGATGACCCTGACACTATTGCAGGGATGGTTACTAATGCCGACTTGATTTTGACCGCTCGGACCGACGACGGAAAGTTGATTGGACTTTCCCGGGCGATTACCGATTTCAGCTATTGCACTTACTTGGCCGACCTAGCGGTCGACGTTGCTTATCAGCGACGCGGAATTGGTCGGGAGCTTCTAGCCAGAACGCATGCGGCTGCCGGAATTCATACGTCTCTTATTTTGCTTTCCGCGCCGAAGGCACAGGCATATTATCCATATATAGGCATGCGGCGCCACGATTCTTGCTGGGTTATCGATCGCAAATCGTAATCGCGTTATAGCCTGACTAGCGCTGCAGTTAACCCGCCAGGTCAACAGTCTGTTTGGCGTCATTGCTTGTGGCGCTTATACTTCGTGCAATCTCGCCATTTGTATCTGGCGGGCAACTGAGCTTCCGGGTCAGGCAGAAGAATGTGATGGCGCGCATCCGCGTTAAGCCAAGCCGCTCTCAGGCTGCGCTGGCCATGGTCGTCGGCATTGCGTTTGTTGGCTTCGGACTGTTCGTCGGAATACCGACGTTCGGCGTCTTCGGCATTGTCTGGACGCTCGTAGCCGTCGCGATGACGGTCTAGGAAATCGATATAGAGACCGGCGCGGAACCAGAGGACGGCGAGCTGCACTTCGACGAGCGACTCCGCCGCCTGGAACGCCTCCGTGAGGAGCGACTCATCAGCGCCGACGAGTACGAGCGCAAGCGCGTGGAGTTCATGGGCAGTCGTGGTAACTCGCCCGGCGCGAGCTCGATTAGCGCCGCGGCTTGAACACCACCGTCGCCAAAGGCGGCAGCGTAACTTCCATCGAGGCCGGGCGGCCGTGGCTTTCGTGCGGCAATGCCTGGATGCCGCCGCCGTTGCCCAGGTCGCTGCCGCCGTAAAACGTCGAGTCGCTGTTGGAGATTTCCTGGTAGAAACAGGCCTCCGGCACGCCGATCTTGTAGCCGATGCGCGGCACCGGCGTGAAGTTGCAGCACACGATCACGTAATCCTGCGGATCCTTCGCCTTGCGGATGTAGGCCACGATGCTGTCCTGCCAATTGTGGCAGTCGATCCACTCGAAGCCGAACCAGTCGAAGTCGACCTGGTGCAGGGCCGGCTCGCGGCGATAGAGCGCGTTGAGATCGGCCATGTAGCGCTGCACGCCCTGGTGCGATGGCCACTCGAGGAGGTGCCACTGCAGCGATTCGTTGTGATTCCACTCATGCCACTGGCCGAACTCGCCGCCCATAAACAAAAGCTTCTTGCCCGGGTGCGTCCACATGTAGCCGTACATTAGCCGCAAGTTGGCGAACCGCTGCCACAGGTCGCCCGGCATCTGGTCGAGAAGCGAGCCTTTGCCGTGCACGACTTCATCATGCGATAGCGGCAGGCAGAAGTTTTCGGTGAAGGCGTAGATCAGCGAGAAAGTGAGCTCATCGTGGTGGTATTTGCGGTGGATCGAATCCTTGTGCATGTACTCGCGGGTGTCGTTCATCCAGCCCATGTTCCACTTGAGCGAGAAGCCCAGGCCGCCCAGGTACGTCGGCCGCGATACGCCGGTCCAGGCAGTGGATTCCTCGGCGATCGTTAGCACGCCCGGATACTGCAGGTGCACTTCCTCGTTGAACTTCTTGAGGAAGTCGATGGCCTCGAGGTTTTCGCGGCCACCGAAGCAGTTCGGCTCCCACTCGCCTTCCTTGCGGCTGTAGTCGAGGTACAGCATCGAGGCCACCGCATCCACGCGCAGGCCGTCGACATGGTACTTGTCGAGCCAGAACAGAGCGTTCGACAGCAGGAAGTTGCGGACTTCCGTGCGGCCGTAATTGAAGATCATCGTGCCCCAATCAGGATGCTCGCCCTTGCGCGGGTCGGCATGCTCGTACAGCGCGGTGCCGTCGAAGTGCCGCAGGCCGTGATCGTCCTTGGGATAGTGCGCCGGCACCCAGTCGATGATCACGCCGATGCCGCTCTGGTGGAGCGTATCGACGAAGTACATCAAGTCTTGCGGCGTACCGTAACGGCTGGTGGCCGCGTAATAGCCGGTCGTCTGGTAACCCCAGCTGCCGGTGAACGGGTGCTCGCTGATGGGCAGAAGCTGCACGTGCGTGTAGCCCATCTGCCGGCAGTACTCGGCCAGTTGCGGGGCCAGCTCGCGGTAGCTCAACCAGCGGCCCGGATCACCGGGGTCGCGCCGCCAGCTGCCCAAATGAACTTCGTAGATCGAAAGCGGAGCGTCGAGTGCGTTGTGCTGCGGCCGGCGAGCGATCCAATCTGCGTCGTTCCACTGGTAGGTATCGAGTTTCGTGACAATGTTGGCCGTGCGCGGCGGCACCTCGGCGGCGAAACCGTACGGGTCGCATTTTTCCACCACGTGTCCGCCGCGGAACTTCACGGAGAATTTGTAGTGGGCGCCTTCCTTGATATCGGGAATGAACATCTCCCACACGCCGCTGGGGATGTGCTTGCGCATGGCATGGTTGCGGCGATCCCAGAAATTGAAGTCGCCCACCACCGAAACGCTTTCCGCGTTCGGCGCCCACACGGCAAAGTTAACGCCGCTCACGCCGTCAACCGTGCGCAAGTGGGCACCCAGTCGCTCGTAGCTCCGCCAATGCGTCCCCTCGCCGAGCAGATACAAATCGTAATCGGTGAGCATCGGCGAAAACGCGTAGGGGTCGTGCATCGTGTGAGTCTCGCCGGATTTGTAAGTCACGCGAAGCTGGTAAGAGCAGGGAGCCGGGAGCTGGGAGCAGGGAGCGGTATGCTGCGAGATTGTATCAGCCGGGCAGACGGCTTCGTACAGGCCCGCAGGGTGAATCCGGCGCATCGGCCGGGCGGCGCTGTGGGCTGGGTCGACCACCCATGCCCGCTGGGCCTCTGGCAGATACGCCCGTACGGCCAGGGCGCGCCGACCGCTGTCCTCGACCTCGTGCGGTCCCAAAACCTCGAACGGGTTCTCGTGATAGCCGTAAATTACCGGCCCGATTGCATCCAATGCCACCTGCGTTTGCACGGTGAGATCTCCTTGTTGTGGGGACAGGCGTCCCGACGAACGGACTATTCTGTTCAGTTAGGCGGCCCGGGTAAACGCTGGTCGCAGGATCGCCGAAAACGGGGCCAGAATTCCTTCGCGAAGGTTGTCGAACGCCCGGCCCAGGGCCCACTGCTTTGGTCGAACGGCAGACCGACGTGCTGCGGTGCGCGGCACGATCAGCAGGATCGGTTCCGCCGATGCCGCCTCCGGCGAGTCCGACGCCGCGACGGCGAGGTTCGCCGCAATCGACGCCAAGTCCGGTTCCGCGTCAAATCGCCACCGGACGCACTCGACCTGATGAAACTCCAGTGCCCGATCGACGCGCTGCCACAGATCGCGGTCGCGAATTGGCACGTGCCGCCCGAACCGTTCCCAATGCCATTGCTTCTCACGCCACTGATTCAGTTCGCGCCCGATGCCGCGCGTGACGTAGCGGCTGCGAGTGACGAGTGTGACCTGAGAGGGCTGGTCGAGTGCTTCCAGGCCGCGAACGACCGCAAGCAACTCCAAGCGGCTCCGGCTGTTAGCCGGCTCGCTATCGGTAGTGCTGAAACAGTCGCCACTGCCGACTGACCGCAAGATAAACCTCCACCGCAGCTCGCCGGCTGGGGCGGACGCTTCCGAGAAAAGCAGGTAGTGCGGTCCGCGGGGTTGCATCGGCGAATCGGCCAATCGCGGGGGCGATCCATCGTGCGAGTACGTCAACTGGCCCACGTCCGATGCAAGCCGGCCGGATTCCGCAATCCGACCAGTTTGTTCTATCGGCAATGCACCCGAATGTTGTCCAGTTTAACAGAGTGATTTGCTCTCGCCTTGTTTGGTGACGTACTGGTCTGCGGTCGCGCGACGGGCAATCAAAGTGCTGATTTGGACCGAGCGCTTCCAGGCATCGCCCGCGGCGACGCGGCGCAATCGTCAAATGTGGTGCAAACGGAACGCCACGCGCCCTGTGCAAAGGCCTGACCTACGCTTCCAACGGGAGACGCAACCATCGAGCGGGAATACCGCCCCGGAGAAACGTCATGCAAGTCGGCCTGTATCTGAAGAAGAAGGGGATCATCACAGCAGAGCAATTAGTGGCCGCTCTTGAAGAGCAGCTGGGCTCGCTTGTGCCCATAGGTCAATTGGCGCTGGAAGAAAACGTACTTTCGCCGCGCGACATCTTCGACGTGCTTCAGGCCCAAAGCGATTCGCCAAACGAGCGGTTCGGAGATTTGGCCGTCGAAATGGGCCTCATGAGCCGCAGCGAGTTGATGCGTCTGCTCATGATTCAAGCCGATCGCAAGCGGCCGATCACGGATATCCTCATCGAGCAGGGAGCGCTGACGCCGCAAAAGGCGGCAAGCGAAATGGCGGCCTACCGTCGATCCCGACTGCCGCGGCCACGCGCAACGGGTGGTATCAAAGTCGCGTTGCGGCCGCGCATGCACGATACCACGCGACTGGACCGCGATGAGCGGATCACCGTTTAGGATCAAGGGGTTTCCGCTTCAATCGTCGCGGCGAGCCGTTTGGCCAAGTCGGGAAGGCGGGCAGCCTCGGCAGCGATTCGCGGATGAACGAAGATCCGCACTCGCTTCACATAGTCGTCGAATTGTTCCTCGGCCAGTGTGCGGACAACCGGTGAGACATCGCCGAGTCGGCGATAGACGTTCTGCTTCGGGTAGTACACGTCGATATTGAACTGCACTTCCAGCTCCACGGGTGGCGCATCGACGAGCACGTCATGCGGTGCAACGGGCTGGCCCAGCGCGTCGCCCAGCGCCGCGGCGATTCGTTCGGCAACTTGGACAAGTTCCGCATACGGCCGCCGCGCCAGGCGACGATACAGTTCCGGCTCCTCGAAAAAGCTGTACTGCGCCAGCCGCTTGTAGAGGCGGCGGGCGGAGCCAAAAATGCCGTCCAAAAGTTCGAACACGACATCGGGTCTTTCTCGACTAAGGTGTCGCAGGGCCTCCATGAGGTGCTGGTCATTGAGCGGAGGCAACACGCGCTCCAGATCAATCTCGTGGTGCAGGAAGAAAATCGCTCGCTGGAACATCGCCGTTGCCGCGCGCACCGCATGGTGCCAGTACACCTCGCTAAACATCACGTAGCGGGCGAAGACCATCATCTCGGCGGCCGTTTTGCCTTTGTCGGTGATCGCCAACGCGTCGCCCGCTTCGTTAAGGCACAAGCTGCCGACCAACCGGCGGCGGTCGAAATTCCGGCCATACGGCACGCCCGCGTGTAGGCTGTCGCGCATCAGGTAGTCCATCTTGTCCACGTCGATGGGACCGGCGAGCATGCTGCGGAGAATCTGCCGCGGTGCCCCATTCACATCCCCCGCCACCAGCGCTGCAACTTCCGCCGGATCAAGCCCCCAATCCTCGCGCAGTGCGTCGGCGATTTCGAACCTCTCGATGCGGCTGCGTGCGCGCTCTTCATGCGTGGCAATTCCCGGCAAACGCACGTCTTCAATCGGATGGCCGAACGGGCAGTGGCCGATATCGTGCAGCAGCGCGGCGGCCAGAAAAAGTTCGGCCTCATGCGGTGAGACGGCGTCGGCGAATCGCTCGTCGGCCGCCAGCCGGTCCAAGTATTCAATGGCCGCCAGAAACACTCCCAGCGAGTGTTCCTGCCGCGAATGATTGGCCGCCGGATAGACGAAGCTCACAAGGCCAAGTTGGCTGATCTGTGCCAAACGACGGAAGGATGCCGTGTCGATGAGCCGCCGCACTCGAGGCGTCAGTGGTACATCGACGCCCGGCGGAATGCGCACCAGCCCGCCCGCGTTGCGCGCCCGGCCCACTTCGGGGATGTCGTGGATCATGTTCACGATGAGCCAATTCTGGATGCTCGACCTCGATTCAACCATCGCCCGCATCGCCGTAAACGAGCGTTGCCGAAGCATCAGCGACGATGGCTATGCCCCTGAAGCGATGCCCGGAAGTACCGGCAGATCTGCAACGAACCGCAACAGAGCTGCAATAGCAAAATACATGGAAGCGTGGAAAAATGCGCTGCCGGGCTCCAAGTCCAACGAGACATAGGCCGCGAAGGTGCCGATTCCTAGCACGATTGCGCACAAAACGACGAGCTGAAATACTTCCAATCCCTTGGTAAACGCGTCGGCGCCTCCCCATTGGTACGCAATGAACCAATACACGCCCCACAGCAGCGCATAAACCAGGCCGCAGGCGATCGAGCGAATGACCAGAGCGGTGCCTTGATAGCCTTCCAATTCAGGATCGCGCAAGAAAGTGTATCCGGCCCAGGCCAGCGGCGGGCCCAGCAAAATGGCCGCCAGCGGATTCAGCCACGGCGTATGCAAATCGGCGCTGCGAACCACCAGCGCGATAAGAATCGCCACCAGAACGAAACCAATCACGCCGGTGAACACCAGCGGCTGAAAGCGCGCGTCCCTGCGGCGAAACGTTTTGAGCACGTGCCGGCCGCTGACGCCCACCGCGCCGGCCTCCGAGTGCTCCGGCGAATGGATGATCACCTCCTCCTCTTTTTTGGGGATGGTGATGATCGTCTTGCACTTGGGGCAGGGGCCTTTCTGGCCGGCGAACTTATCGGCAACGCTGAATCGCTTCAGGCATTTCGGATTCGGGCAGGTGACGTTGATGGGCATGGCAGGAGCGGGGAGAAAGGAGCTAGGAGCATGGAGCCAGGGAGCAGAAGTTGCACCAACATTGTCTTAATCCATGCTCCATGCTCCATGCTCCCCGCTCAATCACGTTTCCTTCAGTTCATCTTCGTTGATCGCGTGGAAGCCCTTTGCGCGGAGCGTATCGACGGCGATTTCAATGTTGTCGACCATGAGCGCGACTGCGGGTCGGCCGGTGGGCCGGAACAACAGCGGGTAAATCTGCGTGATGTTGACTTCGGCGGCCAACAGGGCCGTGCAGATTTGCAGCATTGGCTGGGGCGAGTCCGGCAGTTCCACACCGATGAGATCGGACTCGACGATGGCCAGGCCGGCCCGCTCCAGGATTTCGCGACCCTGCTCCGGGTCGCTCAACAGAAATCGCACCAGCGCGCACTCGGTCGAGTCGGAGATGGTGAGGGCCACGATCCGCACGTTGCTGCCCTCGAAGCGACGCACGACGTCCATCAACTGGCCGACGCGGTTTTCGAGGAATACCGTGAATTGCCGAATCGACGGGTAGTCGCGGCCGCGCATCGTCGCGTATTCGGTCCCGGCGCCTGAGCCTGATCCCTCATCGATACTCATCGTGAAATCCCTTGGACGGTTTACAATTCTCTCGCGAGCCGGGGTGGCCCCGCTCCGGCCGTCTAGTCCGTCACTATACGATTTTGCACCTGTTTTGCAAACTGCCGCCGTCGGGCACTTGAGCGCCCGAGGCGACAGCGTTGGAGCGAAGCGCCCGAGCGGCTACGATACCAATGGGCTTAAACGATAATGCAATCTCCGCCAACTTGACATCCGCTTATGCTGCCCGATCACGAAATCGAAATACGCATCCGCTATTACGAGACCGACGCCCAGGGCTTCGTCCACCACGCCAATTACTTTCAGTACTTCGAGCTGGCCCGCGTTGAGCAGTTGCTTGCCCTCGGGCACGACTACGCCCAATTGGAGCGGGACGGGATCATTCTTGTGGTGAATAAAATATCCTGCAAATACCACCGGCCATGCCGGTTCGGCGACACTCTGCGCCTGCAGATTCGGACCGTCCGAGCGCGCGGCGCGCGCATCGACCACGAGTACCGCCTATTGCGCGGGAACGAACTGTTGGCCGAAGCCCACAGCACGCTGGCCTGCATCGACCGGCAAGGGCGGGTCCAGCGGCTGCCGGAGTTCCTCTTAATGAACGATGGCGAATAGCATCTGCCCGCCGCCCCAACGGGGCGCCGGCCAATAGCCAGGGGCGGAAGCCCCTGGAGAAGAATCATGCATTACGGTTAGGAAGCCCCAACGGGGCGACAATATGCATCAATCCCAGACATACCGTTCATCCCATTCCAAATTGTGCCGCCTCAATAACTCACGAAACTCATCCTGGA
>DASXWB010000697.1:0-7949 GCA_036503915.1 Lacipirellulaceae bacterium
CTAGGTCACATTCTGCATTATATAGAAGGCGTTATTGTCGACATACGGGAGAAAAAAACAAATGAGTAGTTCCTATGAGTCAGCGCTAGCCAGCGCGGGCGCGGAACAGCCGGTGCGCGAGCGAATCGATCAGATACTTAAGTTCCTTAAGGAATTGGATGTTGACAATGTCGATGACATTTTTATTTCAGAGTATCTGGATCAATCAGGGGGAGAGAAACGACGCGTTTACGAGTCACTGATGGTGTTTTCCGCTGGCTATATCCACGAGGCAAAGAACTTTCTGCATTCATACAACGTCGACAGTCTAAACCTTGCGCATTTTACATATTGGCAGGTAGAGAAAACTGATTTAGACGACGTTAATAAGCCGCAGGCAACTTCCCGCATCTTAGTGACTCTGTCTACTTTGCATATGATGGGCTGCACACTAAAGGCGAGCGGCGAAAACTGTAAGACACTATTACGTTTGTTTAAAAAGCATATTGCATCCCGTGCGCCTAATCAGGTGTTGAGTTAAATCCACCTTGATTAGATTCAATTCTTAACCCGCAGTACAGGTAGCAGTGGCCGATGATCGGATGCAACGCGCCTCAAGCATTCGCACCTCCATACGGCCTATCAGGTCAATGAATGAAACGCAATGGCCAAGAACGTATTTCGATCAATCTCGCGCGGTCGTCGGGTAACTAAACGAGAAGCCGCGAAATACCGCAAGATTCGCCGGCAAGTCGAAGAAGAGTTCCCGCCAACACCGCCCGATCCAATGAAAGTGGCAATCGTCAAGCTGCGAGCAATGCGCGAGGCTAAGGGCGTCACGCTCGCTGAATTGGCGTCCCGCACCGGCATGACTCGCGGCAACATCGCGCGACTCGAATCGCAAAAGAACGCGACACTGCGCACGCTGGAGCGCTACGCTGAAGGCTTGGGCTGCGTTCTGGAAATAAACTTCACATCGGCCGATATAAGACGTGGCCGTAGGGTGACCGCGGCGGGTTAACCGAAGGTTGCCTTATTCGATTGCCGGCTGCGCCGTTACCTCAAATCCGCTGCCCCGCGATTTCGGGATTGCAGCCACTTCTTCAGCGACGTCTGGCTCTCTCCTGAAGGGTGGCCGGCCAACAAACCTTCAACGCTAATGTCTTCATCGAGATCCGACCAATGAATACCGCGACCTCCAGCGATAAGACGCCATTTATTGCGCTCTTCCGCCGTACCATGCGATAGGCGCGGAAACCAAGCCAGCGGCACGGAGATGGCTCGACCATCTGACAGCTCTACTGACAATGTGTCATCGCTGACATGGACTTGAACCGCCGCAGGAACCTGTATCTCAACCGTTGAAGAACTCATTCCACCCATCCAGTAACATTTGTCGATTTTCCGCCACCAATCTTTCGATGCGGCGCAGCTCGCTTCGTGCAAATCCAATGCTCTTTTGCAGTCTCACGGGATCGAGCCAGAATTTCGCCTCGTTGTCGTCACGTTCCACGTGAATATGTGGTGGCTCGTCTCGATCACCAGCGTAGAAAAAGAACCGATAGGGACCGCTGCGCAGCACAGTGGGCATTGCTGTATCTTATGTCGCCGCACCAATAGGAGCAATTCGAGCTATTCCCCCGGCTGCGCCGTTACCTCAAATCCGCCGCCCGCCGATTTTGTGATTTCGTACGCGCCGTTGCCTGCAACCATCACGCCATCGTCGCGCTCGGTCCAGCCCCAATCGACGTGCGCAGGTAGGCAGCGCGTGTGGGACATGGTTGCCCGCGGCGGCAATTCAAACGTCTGGCGATCGGATTCAGCCTCGTCGGATTCAACCTCGTCGTCTTTCGCCGCGCCGACCGTGTATTCAATCGTCTCGTCGGTGCGATTGGCGACCTGAAACTGAATCGCGTCCGATTGCGGCCGCGCAAAAAGTTGCACCGCGAAATACCGGTCCGATCCGGGCGCATGGCCGATCGCCACGCCTGTTTCGGTGACGTGCGGCTGCAGCATGTTTTTGCGATGCGGGGGCGAGCGTTTCCAACCTTCAAAAAACTTGCCGGCCAGCTCCTTCGTTTCAAAACCCGTGGACTTCATCTGAAACGCAATATTCTCCGCAACGACGCAATAGTCGTAACCGAAAAGCGCCACGCGGTCCCAAGGATGATTGCCGTCGGCCTCGTGGCCGTACTTGTTGGTGCGGGCCATAAAGGCCGCGAAATAACTCGCGGCTCTGTGAAGCTGGGAATCCGTTTTGAGCTCCTCCAGTCCGTTTTCGCGGCGAAACTCGTTCGTGTGACGAACAATCGCCTGTTCCGCATCCGCCAGGTTGGGGCCCTCCGCGGGAGACTGCAGGTAGTCTGTATCAAATTCCTTCAACTCCTGAGCGGATGCGGGCAGAAATCCACCCAACCAACAGAAAGTTGAAATGATGACCGCAGAACAGCATCGACATGTGTGACTCGAGCGATAGATGAACATGGCCAACCCCTCCTGCGTGAGAACAATGCAAATATCGGCATAGCGATTGCAATGCAAATCTCGCGCCCGAAGAAGAGAGAATCGCTATGGCATCCGGCGCAAGACCGCCAGCAGCGGGCGATGATCGGAGGCAACTCGCTCGTCGATTACACGAACCTCGACAATCTCCCAGCGCTCTGCGGGACGCACCAGGACATAATCAATCCACTTCGTCGGCTCGGCAGATGGATACGTCAGAAGCGGGGGCACGCTGTCGCGCGTAGCGCCCGCAATTTTCCATCGCTTCGTAAATTCGCGCATCACGCGGCTCTGCGGTTCGGCGTTGAGATCGCCGGCCAGGATCATCAGCCGCTCGCCATACTTGGCCGCCAGCTCGTTGATCGTTTCGGCCGAGGCCATCCGCTCGCGCTCGTCCGGCCGGTAATCGAGATGCGTGCAGAGAAACACGAGGCCCTCTTCGCCGGAAGCGCCGATCTCGACGATCTGCACGCCGCGCTGCTCAGCATTTTCCGCCGTCCCTTCGTAAAACGAGCGCAGCTTCACGCTCGAGTGCGCCTTCACGGGCAGCCGGCTCAAAACGGCCGTGCCGTAGCCGCCGCCCTGAAAATCGATGTTCCGCCCGAACACGACTTCCATGCCGGTAAGCCGCGCAAGTTCCGCCGGCTGATCGACTCCGCTGGCTCGCGCGGTGACCTGATCGACTTCCTGCAACGCGACCAGATCGGGCGACACAGATTTGATCATTGCCGCAATGCGCGGCAAATCGAACTTGCCGTCGACGCCTTCGCCGTGGTGAATGTTGTATGTGAGAACGCGAATCTCGCTGGGCAATTCGGCCCGGCCGCATGTCGCCCAGGCGAGCGCCTGCACGCACGCAAATAACAACGACATCATCTCGTAGCAACGTATTCGTCGCATCAATGCAGCCCCCTCACTCGCACTTCCTCAACCACAACCCGGCGCCCGGATTCGCCAGGCACAGCGGCATGCGCTCCTGCAGCTCGCGCTCGTGCACAAGCGCCACGTAGGAATTGAAATACTCGATCCGAAACACCCGGTTGTACTGCAGAAATGTCCGCAAAAAATACGCTTCGTTCCACGCATTCCCGCCCAGCACCCACTCTTGCGGATACTCGAACGGCCACATCACGTCGTGAAAATGAACCACCACGCCGGCCTGCAACCGCGGCAGCACTTCCCACAGCAAATAACGCACGTCGCTGCCAATCTTCACCACGTGCGACGAGTCGATGAACAGCACGTCGCCGGCCGCCAGCATATCGAACTCGTGAGCCGCCACCTCTTGCACAGGTTTCTTTACGATCGAATGCCGCCGCCGGTCTGACTCCGACAACAGCCCCATCAGGCGGCCTGGAAACGGGTCGATGAACGTGAACTGAATCTTGCCCGCCAGAAACTTCTCGTTCGTGTCGAGCATCACCGCCGAGGAGAACCCGGATCCAACCTCAATCACGCGCGCCGGCTGCAATCGCCGCAACATCGCGTACAGCACGATCGCGTCGCCGTGTTTGTAGAACGAGTTGCCGTAGTAGTAGCGGCCGTCGCCGCTGGCCATTTCCGCGAACGGCACTTCCGCGTAGAACTTCGCCAGTTCGTCGAGCACGGCCAGCTGATGCTCCGCGCGCAGATCGACGCCCGCACACTCCGACACGTTTCGGTTGAACAGCTTGTCCTGCTGCGCGACGATCTGGCTCATGTCGGGCAGCGGCGAATAGAAGTGCCCCGCCGGGAACATCCGCAAAAAAGGCGACGACAGCGACCGGGCCGCATGATTGAATCGCCTCAGCGACTGGTACACCGGGCGAACGCCCGGCGCGCGCTTGAGCATCGATTTCAGCTTACGCATTGGCATCTGAAGCGCTGCCTCGCGCCGCGCGCGCCGCACTCGCGACTCCGCGCCTTTATTCAGCGACTCTACTCAAGCGTCTTCTTCGGCTGGGCGTCGTTCTTCCCTGCCGTGGCAATACGGCCGTAAGACTTCGCCGTGCGGTTGTATTCGGTCGCAAAGGCCTCGGCCTCCTCGGGCGTGAACGGTCGCTCGATCGTCCGCTTGAATTTCTTATTCTCATAGATATGGACGACGTAATTCGCAGCAGGCGCCGTCCGGCCGTATTCATCCACCGGCTCTTCGGACTCTGCGGCCTCACCTTCGTCGCGGCCGAATTCGTCGCTCGGCGGCTCCTCGCGCCGCCGGCGTTCGCTGCGCCTTGGCTTTTCAACGGGCACTTCCTGCTCTATATCCGCTTCGGCTTCGATGTCGCTATCGGCATCCGCATCCTCGTCATCGTCGACGAAGTCGAATTCCTCATCATACAAATCATTATCTTCATCGCGAGGCATTGCGCGTCCTTTACAAGCAGCCGGTTCCGACCGTTAATACGTCCGAGATTTCGCGGTTTGGCTTCAGCGGATACGCACCGCCGCTGAACCCTGAACCCTGAACTCTTAACTTCCTGAGTATCGCTCTCCGCGTCACACTCCGTCAACCTATCCCCAAAGCTGCAGAATTGCCGACCATGCGACGCGAACGCCCGCTGCTCTCAGCTCGTTAGACGGAGCTCCTACTGCTTAGTTTTCGCGTGCCGGCAAAGCTGCTCTCAAAGTTCGCCCCGCCCGGCACGGAGCCGGATCTCTTTGACGGGCAGGCGTATCTCAGCATCGTCGGTTTCCGCTTCCACAGCACGCGCTTGTTCGGCCTCGCGATCCCCGGCCACACGCGGTTCGTGGAAATCAATCTGCGATATTACGTGCGGCGTCATGTTGACGGGCGGCCGCGCCGCGGAGTGGTGTTTGTCAAGGAAATCGCGCCGCGCCGCGCCGTCGGCGTCGCCGCCAATTGGCTTTACAACGAAAACTACATCACACGACCAATGCGCGCTCGCATTGAAATTGCCAACACCCGTCTCTCCCGCGGCGACACCATCGAATACGCCTGGCAAACGAAAACAATCTCCCTCCCTTCTAGGGAGGTGCAAGGGGAGGGTTCGGTGCGTCACGTAAAAGTTGCGCGTTGGAATCACCTTGCTGCCCGCATCTCCGCTCCGCTTGCACTGCCGAAGCCGGGCTCCTTCGAAGAATTCATCATCGACAACTACTGGGGCTACGTGCGCGGCCGCGACGTCTGCACGCGCGAGTACCGCGTGCTGCACGATCCGTGGCGCGTGGCGCCGGCAGACGAGGTCGAGTGGAATTGCGACCTCGCCGCCACGTATGATGCGCCGTTTGCCGATTATCTGGCCGCTACGCCTGCCAGCGCCTTGGTTGCCGATGGCTCGTCCATCGAACTCTTTCGCGGACGCCGTGTCTGAAATTACATAGCCGGATCATCTCGGTCCGGTGGCATAGCAGGACCATCTCGCCGCAACGAGTCGGCATGGCAACTTCATTCGGAAATTACGGCACGACGGTAACGATGCCAAATTGGCGGAAATGCTCGTCGAAGGAACATGCCGTGGCGATGCCAAGTCGCTCAATAACAATACGGCTAACGCAATCCGTAAACGCTCCATTCCTTGTCACGAAACGTCGAGAAGATCGCCCAAGCTCGCGCTATATCGGCGCGTTGTACGAATTCCACTTGGCAAGCAATCCCAGATAACAACGGTTCGCCGACGACAAAAGCAATGTGCGCATAGCCGCGAACCTTCAATAACGTCAACAGCTCATCGACGACATAGTCCGTCGTAACCAGTTTATCTGGCACGTTCCCGAACCAGGCGATTGCCGCCGCGTGGTCGACATCCTCGACTACGTACCTGGCGAACCAGGCGCCCGTATCAACAAATATCACTTCCTCGACCCATAAAGAATTTGGTCGTGATCGCGGCCGGATAGCCCATCATTTCGAGCGGTTTGGGGCAACTTATCGACCTCCTCGAACATTGCATCCAATGCCGCTTGCTGACGCTGAAGCTCGACCGCGCGCGAGCGAGCACCGCTCTCTGCAACGCCGTTCGCTTCTTGAAGCGTACCCACAACTTCTGTCAACTCCGGCAGACTCAATGGAGTTAACGGGCGAAGTACGCCGTTCTCATAGACGGCCCGAAAGTCTTGGCTCATGTTGATATTGTACCTTATTCAGTAAAATGCAGCCATGCACGGCATCCCTGCCCAGGACGGCGATCGCATCATCGACTGGGGCAAAACGTCCAGCGATTACTCGATCTACCGCCCGGGTCCGCCGCCCGGCTTTTACGCCCGGTTGGCCGCGCTCGGCGTCGGCCTTCCGGGGCAACGGATTCTCGATCTGGGGACGGGCACGGGCATCATCGCCCGCCAATTCGCACAGCAAGGCGCTCGCGTCAGCGGCATCGACATTTCGGAGGCACAAATCGCCGCCGCGCGCGAGCTGGCCGCCCAAGAAAACGTACGTCAATTGCATGAAGTGGCACCCAATCCGGCGGCTTTGCCGTCGGATAGCGCACTCTTCACTACCTTATTGAAAAAGTGTGACTCCTCCGCAGGCTCCGCTGAATTCCTCGTCGCCCGCGGCGAATGCCTGCCTTGGCAGGGTCCGACGTTCGACCTGGCCATTGCCAACCAATCGTGGCTTTACTTCGACAAGGCGAAAACCATCCGTGAGCTGCGCCGCGTGCTGAAGCCGGGCGGCTGGCTTGTGACCTCGCACTTTTCCTGGATGCCGCGGCTGGATGAAGTGGCCCGCGCGTCAGAAGCACTCGTGCTGGAGTTCAATCCGAAGTGGAGCGCCGCCGACTGGTCCGGGCACATCCCAGCTTGCCCCGAGTGGGCCGAAAAAATCTTCGACGTGCGGGCGATGTTCTATTACGACGAGCCGATCCCATTCACGCACGAGTCGTGGCGCGGCCGCATTCGCGCTTGCCGCGGGATCGGCGCCTCGCTATCACCCGATGAAGTGGCCGCCTTCGATGCGGCCCACGCGGCCCTCCTCGCGAAAATCGCCCCCAATCCATTCACGGTGCTGCATCGCATCGACGCGCACGTGTTCCAGTTCAAGGAGCCGTGACGCACCAGGCGCTGTCGCCCCGTCGGGCCTTCGATGGTACATTGGTGCGACCAAAAACCGCCGACTGCCACCGCCGGCTAGACACCGGGCTCCTCCAGGGCCGTTCATTCCGATTAATTGCTCCGCCAGTCGCCGCGCAGCGGCGACAGCAAATAGCCGGTGGCGTAAGCCACCGGACCAAGATGCCAAAAAAGATCAACGAAGCCCCGAAGGGGCGCCACATATTGCATCATGCCCGACGAAATTCTCCTCAATGAAGCTGCTTACGCCGTCTGGCAAACGGTGAAAGAACGCGGACCGATCGAGTTGAGCGAAGTCGTGAAGCTCACCGGTATCGATCAAGCACAGGTTTCGGCCGCGGCAACAGAAGCTTCGGTTAAAGGCTTCTTCAAGATTGAGGAGCGTGCTCGGGAAGAATTGGTTAGGAGCGAAGGTGCGCGCGATTTGCTTAAGGCGGGCCTTCCCGAAATAAGAGCTGCGG
>DASXWB010000698.1:0-2224 GCA_036503915.1 Lacipirellulaceae bacterium
CATCTTCTATGATGATGTCATCAATAACGGCGAAATCCGCACAAGCACCAACGGCTTCACCGTCTTCTTCGGCAGCGCCAGTGGCAGCGGCACGTTCACCGGCACCGGCACTGTGAACTTCGAAGGCGACCTCAGCCCCGGCAGCAGCCCGGCCGCAGTCAGCTTCGCCGGTGACGTCGTGCTCGGCCCTGACTCAACACTTCAAATCGAACTAGGCGGCACGGCTGCAGGAACTCAATACGATCAAATCAACGTTGCCGGCGAACTGACGCTCGGCGGCACGCTTGAGATATCACTAATCAATGGCTTCACACCGAGCGCCGGCCAGTCGTTCGACATCCTGAACTGGGGCAGCCTGAGCGGCGCTTTTTCGTTGGTCGCTTTACCCTCTCTCGAAGGGCTCGCGTGGGACACCTCGCAGCTCGCCACAGGCATATTGAGCGTGGCGCCCGGCCTGCCCGGCGACTTCAACCTCGACGGCAGTGTCGACGCCGCCGACTACGTCGTGTGGCGCAAGACGGGCGGCACGCAGGACGGCTACAACACGTGGCGAACCAACTTCGGCCAAACGGCCGCCAACGGCTCCGGTGCCAATGCGAATGCGGCCGTCCCCGAACCAGGAACCTTGGTTCAGCTGCTGGCGGGAATGCTGGCGACCTGCTTTTGTCGGCGCACGGCTGTGTCATAAACTCATACGTTTTGTCGGACGTGCCATCATTCCACCGTCTAAGATCCGGTGGGTCATTCTCAATTACTTAACCGTTTACAGGCACGTCGGAGCCGTGCCGAGAAGGCATACCTTTTCTAGGAATGGGACGCGGGCTGTTTCTGTCCTCGCGGACGTTCCATTAAACCAGAGGATTAAAACTGACGGCTGGGGCACACGCATGAAAGATGCATAGAATGTATCCGTCGGCAGATAACCAATTAGCTTATACAGAGATTTTGAAGATAAGCGGACTTTATCCACATACCTTGTGTCGAATAATAACTTCGGCCACTTACTTGGAGACACGATCATGATATGCACGGCGAAATTCTCCTTGGCACTTTCGCTGTTCGCGGCCACCGCGCGTGGATCCTGGGCCTGACCAACTCGGTCTCTGCTCAACAATCCGTGAAGGTATTCCACAAGACCGTAAGGGTTGGCGATCTGGAAATCTTTTACCGCGAGGCTGGGCCGAAGGACGCACCGGCGATTCTGCTGCTCCACGGCTTTCCGACCAGCTCACAGATGTTCCGCAACCTGATCCCGGCTCTCGCTGACCAGTACCACGTGGTTGCGCCAGACTATCCCGGCTACGGCCACAGTTCGATGCCATCGCGCGACAAGTTCTCTTATACCTTCGATAACCTGGCGAAAGTGATCGAAGAATTCACGGAGAAGGTCGGGCTGGCAAAGTACGCACTCTATGTGCAGGACTACGGCGCTCCGGTCGGCTACCGCTTGGCGGTCAAGCACCCGGAGCGCATCACTGCCATCGTGGTACAAAACGGCAACGCCTACGATGAGGGACTGGACAACGACTTCTGGAAGCCGCTCAAGGCGTACTGGAAGGAGCCGAAAAGTAAGGTGAAGCGCGATGCCCTTCGCAAATTCCTCACCTATGAAGCCACCAAGTGGCAGTACACGCACGGGGTGAAAGAGCCTGAACTGGTCAGCCCGGACGGAGCGGCTCACGACCAGTTCCTGCTCGACCGCAAGGGGAACGACGAGATCCAGCTCGACCTGTTCCTCAGCTACGGCAGCAATCCGCCGCTGTACCCGGCGTGGCAGGAGTTCTTTCGCACTCACCAGCCACCAGTGTTGATTGCGTGGGGGAAGAACGACCAGATCTTCCCGGCCGCCGGGGCGGAGCCATACAAGCGCGACCTGAAGACGTTGGAGTACCACCTGCTAGACGCCGGCCACTTCGCCCTGGAAACGAACGGCGACGAAATCGCCAAGCTGATGCGAGAGTTCCTTGGCAAGCACGTGGCCAAGAAGTAAGTCCAAAAAGACATAAGGTGGGAGTCGATTGGAGGCAAACGAGTCGGAAAGCTTCGTGCTGCTGGTTTTGGCGGCTGCAGTCGTACAGCTTCGCCGACGTCAGACCTTAGTGCAAGTTCAGAACGCATCCGCGAGTGAGACAAGCCGAAAACCGACCGTTTCTTGATGCTTGAATGACGGAAGCGGACTTCTCTGGTTAAATAAATCGTCTTTTGACTCGCCTACACGTTGTTT
>DASXWB010000699.1:0-13896 GCA_036503915.1 Lacipirellulaceae bacterium
GAAAGTCATCCGTGACCAAGTCATCGACAAGACGATTGCGGCCGAAGGCGGAGATAATGGATTTGCAGGTACTGAAGTAGTCGGCAAATGACCGCGGCTTGATATCGCCAGCGTCGCGCTGCTGTTCTTTGGCGGTTAGAAAATGGTTGACTAAATCTGCAACCGTGAGGCCATCGCGCGATGCCCGCGGCGTGCGACCAGCAAGCAAATCGTCTTTCTGGTCGGCCCACAACTGAATCGCCGCGTCGCCCTTTGGATCTTCGGACCACTTGCCGAAGTAACAGAATTTCCCGCGTACCTTTTTGGCCCATCGGCCGTTGCGGTGCGGGAACAGGGGGAAATCGGCGCGGGGTTTCGCGGGCCTAGCCGCCAGAGTAGAATTGGCCACGGCACTACCTCCAAGCAAAAGGTCAGGTGGTGTCACGACACCCGGCAGCCATCAACTGTCGGGTGTCACTTTCTGGCCGTAAGTCTAAGTGGTGTAAAACAGGGTGTCAAGCAGCTAGAGATAAAACCGCCGAAATGAGAGAATCAGGCTTGTTTTAAGCCTCTTAGAGCTCGTAGCTCAGTTGGTAGAGCAACGGACTTTTAATCCGTAGGTCGTGGGTTCGAGTCCCGCCGGGCTCATTTTCCAAGTGATTTCCGCGTCTCCGTTTGCGTGCGCGGTGCGCTGGGGATGCGTTTTGTGGACGGAGAGGCCGCTTCTTGGCGATTGCGGACCAAGCGATCGTACATACCAGCGCCCCTGCTTTTTCAAATTCTGTCTTCTCGAACCATGACCAAACCTTATCATTCGGCAGCCGACAAATTCTCACGCCGTGAAGTAATCAAAGCTGGCGCCGCCGGTTTCGCACTGGCCGGCCTACCACGATGGTATGCCGACGAGGCCCTGGCACAGGAGGCCCAGGCCCCGTCGAAAAGCCCCAACGAGCGGCCCGGCATTCTGCTTGTTGGGTGCGGCGGGATGGGGCGGGCCGATGCTACGAACGCCTCACGATTCGGACGCGTTATCGCGGTTTGTGACGTCGATGCCAGGCACGCGGCCGAGGCGGCCGCGCAGTTCAAGGCCGAGGCAAAGTATTCGGACTTCCGCAAGGCCATCACCCATCAAGGCGTCGATGTCGTTCTCAACGGTACGCCGGACCACTGGCACACCTTGATCAACGTTCATGCACTCCGCGCGGGCAAAGACGTCTACTCCGAGAAACCTCTCACGCTCACGATCGAGGAAGGAAAGAAGCTCGTCGACGTGGCAAAGGAGACGGGTCGTGTCCTGCAGACCGGCAGCCAGCAGCGCAGCGATCCGCGCTTTCGCCTGGCGTGCGAGCTGGTTCGCAATGGCCGCATCGGCAAGGTCAAGCATGTGCAGGTTATTTTGCCGAGCGGCCTCTACGGTGGGCCGTTCAGCACCAAGCCGGTGCCGGATGGACTGGATTGGGACTTTTGGCAAGGCCAGACTCCGGCAGTTGAATATGTTCCGGAGCGATGCCACTTCTCGTTCCGGTATTGGTTCGACTACTCGGGCGGTACGATGACCGATTGGGGTGCGCATCATAACGACATTGCGCTGTGGGGTCTGGGGCTTCAAGGGCCAGCGACCATCGAGGGCAAGGCGCTCGTCGAACCTGTCTCCGGTGGGTTTACCGCACCCAGCGAGTACGAGGTTCAGTACACATACTCCAACGGGGTGACGCAGCGGACGGCCAGCACGCAGCTCAATGGCCCGACCGGTGCGGTCAAAACTCCGACGCGGCCAAATGAACCCCCGCATGGCGTGACCTTCGAGGGCAGCGACGGCTGGATCTTCGTCACGCGCGGAAAGATCGATGCCAGCGATCCGGAGCTCTTAAAAACAGAGCTGCCGTCGAGCGCGGAGCGCTTGTATACGAGCAACGATCACATGGGCAATTTCTTCGAATGCGTGCGCACGCGCAAGGCGCCCATCTGTGAACCGGTTGTCGGCCATCGGTCCGTCTCGGTTTGCCACCTGGGCGTCATCGCCATTCGCACGGGACGCAAGCTCTCATGGGATCCTGACAGCGAGCAATTTACCGGCGACAGCGCTGATGCCAACCGGCACCTGGCTCGCGAGATGCGCTCACCGTGGTCGTACGAGGCTGTGTGACGGGCCGGGACATTCAATCCGGCAGCGCCAGTTCTTTCCAAACGAACTGACGAACGTCAAGGGCACGCTATTCTTTCGGAAACCAGATTCTGGAACACCATATCCATGTCTTCGTAATTCCAATCCTCATCCAACGTGCTTGGCCGCAATACGACTAGCTCCGCGTCGCTGGTGCGCTCACCTGCCACGAAATTACCGGCCGCCAGCCATGCAAGAATCGCTGCGTGTCGGGGGCTCAAATCACTGAATATGCCGCGGAGCCGGCTGGTTTTAGCGGACGGCGCGGTCGGAGCGCTCCGGTCGAGCTCGGTGAAGAAGGCGTCCACGTCTTCGTTGACGAAGCTGGACGCCGCCAGCGAGGCAGGAGCGCCGCTCGCTGGCAAATTGAAGCCCATTCGGTCGAACCACAGTGTAAACCCGGAATCCCATGTGTCGGCGTGAATTTCCACGGTGCTCATTCGCGACCAATCGGGCGTGCCGATCGCCGTGCCACGCCACCCCGTCTGTGGCTGACCTGAGGATTTGACGAAGATAGCCTGCGACAGCCAAGTCCCAATTGCATTGTTCCACAGTGGATGCGGCGAGTTATTCCGCCAGTAACGAAACTCCATTGCATCACCGTCAACATCGATAAACCTTACGATCGGCTCCTGCTGAAAATCAAACGCGCTGGGGTTCTCGGCATACACATCGAAATGGAACTGATCGGCATTGGTAAGATCCCACAGCGTCCCGGAAGCCGGCTCGTAGCGCAGAAAGGTGTCGAATCCGCCCGTGGTATCAAAACGCACGGAGCTAGCGCCGAGCGTTTTGCGTGCTGTGTCGTCACTTGTCTCGGCGGTCGCGGCCACGGCGAAGGCGAACCAATCGCTGGCGTTTAACTCCGTCATGTCGTCGGGCGGCCGCGTTTGGATTGGTGGAACGTTGACGGTGAAGCTTCCGATGGTAACGGCCGCGACTGGTTTTCCCGACACGTCGAAGACCTGATCTGCAACGATATGGATCGCATACGCTCCGTTCTCAAGATGGTCCCACCGCCCGCCAGGCGCTGAAACAAAATACGTCACATCGCGCGTCGGCCCGTTCGCATTCACATCCACACCGTAAAACGCTGCCGTTTGGACGAACCCGTTTGGTCCTGTGACCTGGACATCGCCGTAGTTGATGCTGCGATTCATGACCGCGCGGTCGTCGGAGTAACGAACAATAAAGCTGGTTGTGGATCCGCCGGTTACTTCCGGCAAAGTCGACAAGAGCGCCGCGGTTGGTGATGCCACGTCCGACCCCGAGGCGCCCAACAAGTCCCAAGAAGTGATATGAACGTAATTGTCGCCCGTCAGCCGCTGGGCAGTTAGTCGAAAATGGGTCGCCGATACTGCGGCTGGCAGCGACACTTGGGCAAACATGTCCGATGGCGTGGCGGAGACGCTCGTCAGAAGCCGATACGAGCCGGTGCGACCGTTCAAATCGGCAAGCGAATTTGCCGACTCGACCGTCCAATTGTGAGTTCCGCCCAGGAAATACACGCGAAACCCGTCGACTGTCAGAGGCGCATTGGATGTGAGCGTAACGACCGCCGGATTAATGTTCTGCGTGCGATACAAGCTGGTTGGATTGCCGTCGAAGATCGCCAGCGGACTGCCGATGTCCCAGGTCGTCGCGACAACCGACGCCTCGCCTTCGGCGAGCATCGATCCCACGTCGATCGCCGCCGCATTTGGAATACTAATCTGAAAACTTCCCAAAACGGCTGACGGGAGAAAGACGCCGGTCGTATCGCGAACCTGGTTCGCTCGCAAACTTGCCGTATAAGAACCGGAATCGTCCGAATCCCAAGGCCCGCTCGGCGATGTAACTCGATAGCGCACCGTTCGGGCCGTGCCAGCCGTCGTGGCTTGTTGTGGCCCGACGTTAACCAGCGTCGCCAGTTGGCTATACCCGTTGGGCCCGGTGACCAGTACGTCTGTGTTGTCGAGACTTGTCGTGTCGATGCCCTGCACGTCGTAATAACGCAGCGTGAAGTCGTATGATGCCAGCCCAGTTTCTTCGAGCGTCGTCGCTCCCAGAATTGCTTCGTTATCTCGCGGCAAGCCTGTATTCGGCTTATAGGTGTTGTAGTCGTAAATGTACTTGTACCAATTGTTTTGCCGTCCATCGGGCGCGGTCCCGTCGGAGCGAGGGACATGGCTGAAAAACCATCGCTGATATCCACGCTCCCAATTCCCAATACCCAAGTCGCCCCACGCATCGCGCGATAACGGACGGACATTCGCATAATTCTGGTTGGGGAAGTTCAACACAAATTCTTCGGCATAGCTATTGACTACGCCGGTGTTCGACGTGTCGTAATCGGTAACGCCATTCATCGGGTAATGCGTGCTGCCTACGCCAAACGCCGCCCTGTTCGATTGCCCTACATTCGCGGTGAAATAATCCCAAGGCGTGGCGGGATTCACGATGTTCCAACCGCTATAAGCGCGACTGCCGTGATTTTCCGTACGGTGGCCCAAATTATGGATCATCTCCGCTACGCCGCGTTCATAGTTGAAGCCGAATCCGGCCACCGCGCGGTCGACATCGAAATCCGGAAAGCTAGGGCCGTTAATGAAAAACGACTGCGGACCGGCCATCCATGCTTCGCCAAACAGGCTGAAATAATGATCGCCAAATGCCCATATCTCGTCGATCACATTGTTGTTGACGAGTTCCGCCAGATCCTGCTGTTCGGCGATCGCATAGAAGTCCGCCGTGCTCGTCGACCAACCAGTGTTCGTCATTCGATTCTGAACATATTGATCGGCCGTGTAGCGCGTGCCGTCTTCAAAAATGGGAAACTCGTTTAAATCCCGCCACTCAACAATCTCGTAATTGATTGCACCGCCGCTGGCGTACTCGACGTCGTTTAGAAATCCGGCCGCCAGCTCGCGCGGGTCATTCCAACCGAAAACCTCCCATAGCTTTTGGTTCCCCTGCGACGGCACTGTCGGCTCGAAGTTCAGCACGATGACTCGAACCGTCTGTACGGGATTCGTCGCCGTGATGGGTGGAATCGGCGGCACGAAAACCCAGGTTGGCGCGGGCAGCTGCTCGCCAAAATGAGATCGCCAGACCCGAAGATCCTCCTCATCGATCTTGCCGTCGCCAGTGCCGTCGGCTTGGGAAAACGGTGCTAGTCCCGATGTCCCATTCAGCTTGCGCCAAATCACGTAGTCGGCTGCATCGACGCTGCCATTCTGTCCAAAATCGCCATAACCCGAAAAAGTTCCGACTGTGAGTAATTGGCGATCCTCCAGGCATTCGAAATGTAATCCGCGATGCTGAGGGGGGCGATGGTTCGTTATGTTCCGGTCCCTAAATTTAAAGCCAATCGATGCCGAGCGGAACGCGAACGGCTGGCGCGCGGGACGGATCATGACGTACCTTGTTATGCAGGTTGGACCCCGAATGGGGTGATTGTAGCCCGCGGATATCGTCGTTTCAAATTACTCGGCGGTAAATGCAACGGTGCGTCGCGAACGCGCTATTGCAGATCGGCTAACGTTTTCTGCTTCACAAGCATGGTGTAGTCGCCCCAGCGCGGCGGAGAATTTCGCTGCGGCGTCGGGATCTCCATAATATCGTTTAGCGCCGGTGCGGCGCGCTTGTCCAAGTGATCGATCGCGTTCCAGGCGGCCAGTCGCACGAAGGCGTTTTGTTTGTCGCTCGCGCACTTTAGAAGGACCTCGATAGCGGCCGCAGAGTCGCGTTCGCTGCCATATCGGCCGAGTGTTTCGGCGGCGGTGATGCGCACCATCGGCGAGTCATCTTCTAATGCGGCAACGAGCCGATCATGCGCGAGCGTCACGCCGGCGTCGCCGTGTGCCAGCAGGCCAACCGCTGCCCAATAACGGACGCCGCTATCTTGATGTTCGAGTAAGCGGGCGGTCGCGCGCAAATCTTCTCGTTTCAGGGAAGTCGCCAGGTTTGCCGCAGCGAAGATCGAATTGAAATCGTAGCGCTGAGGATCATGACCCATTTCATACGGAGTCAAATCTCCCGACCTCTGGTGCATTTCCCATTCGGATAAAAAGCCGACATCTCGAATTTTTCCGGCCCATTTACGTTGGGCGCTGCGCAAGCGGTCGAGCACCTCCGCGTGATCGGGCGAATCGACGAGGTTTTTGACCTGATCTCGATCGGCCTCGAAATCGTACAGTTCTTCCGCTGGCTTTGGTTGCCAGAATCTGGCTTGCGCTGCGTTGAGCTTCCCTTGCCGGTAAAGCTCATGCCACGCGCGCGTCGTCGGTGTTTGGAACATATAGGCGACGTGCTGACCATAGATTCGATGCGGCATGTAATTGCGGATGTAGAGATAGCGTTTATCCCGCACGGCCCGCATCAGGTCGTAGCGCTCGTCCATGCGTCCACGGAAGCCGTAGCTGAATTCCGGCTCACTGGCTGGATCGACTCCGGCGAACGCGCCGCCTTGCATCCATCCGGGTGGCTTGATGCCGGCGAGGTTCAGGACCGTTGGCGCAAGGTCGACAAAGCTAATGAGGCGGTCCGACTTGCCACCGGCGCGATAATCGGGCGGCGCCAGATGCCGCCATTTTTCCGGAAAGTAAACAATGAAAGGCACATTGAGGCCGGAGTTGTATAGAAATCGTTTGCTCCGGGGCATGCCCGAACCATGGTCGCTGAAGTAGAAGATGATTGTGTCGTCCGCGAGGCCTGCATTCTCGAGTTCCTTTAGATTCTCGTCAACTTTGGCATCCATCATTGACATGCGATCATAATATTGTGCCCAGTCCTGGCGCACTTCAGCGGTGTCTGGGTGATACTGCGGAATGCGAGCTAGCGCCGGATCATGAAGTCGGTGCCGCGTGGCAATGGCGTTTCGTAGTTGCGACTCGTGTGAAATGGTGTGATTGAAGACGGCGAAGAAGGGCTGATTATTGCCCCGGTTCCGCCAATGGGCCGTGGCGCTGGATTCATCCCACACGCGCCCCGGTTTCTCCAGGTTGTAATCCTCCTTGCTGTTGTTTGTCACGTAGTAGCCGGCGTCGCGCAAATATTGAGGAAACATGCGAAAGTCGGCCGGCAACCCGACAAGTGACCGCATGTGCTCCGAACCGGTCGACGGCGGATACAGGCCAGAGATAATCGCGGTGCGTGCCGGCGCGCAGACAGGCGCATTTGAGTTCGCGTTGGTATAGATCAATCCGCGCGCGGCAAGTGCATCCAAATTCGGCGTCGTGGCATATGCGTCGCCATAGCAGCCCAGGTGCGGTCCATTATCTTCACTTGTGATCCATAGGATGTTCGGCAATTGATCGGCCGCCTGGCTTGCGCTGGCGATCAATTGACACACGGTGATTGCGATAAGCAAACGCATGGCAACACAATTTGTTCGTCGTGAGGTACTGTACTCTGCAAACTGATTATAGAGAGGTTCATGCCCGGGTCGTGGACGATCCGGCTGGCACGCCCGGGAGAGAGAATGCCTCGCTCATGCGCAATTGTCGAGGCCGAGCCGAAGCTGCGCATGAAAAAACGCCGGTGACACTCCGGACAATCCGGAACGCTACCGGCGTTTGTGGAAGGGCGCCGCCAGGCAAGGCATTGCATGCCAGTGCGTTAGGCAACCATATCCTTGAGTTTCTTAAGCGGCCGCACTTTGACGACGTTGCGCGCGGGTTTGGCCTTGAACGTGGTCGGCTCGCCGGTAAACGGATTGACGCCCTGGCGTTCCTTCGTGGCCGGCTTGTGCTGCACGACGATCTTGCAGAGGCCGTGGATGGTGAAGGTTCGCGATCCGCCGCGGCCGCTGAGGGCCTTGCGAATCTGTTCGTTCAGTGCCTCGAAGACGGCGGACACATCGCGTTTCGACACACCCGTGGCGTCGGCAATGCTCGTGAAAACTTCGGTCTTTGTAGGCGGTTTGGTAGCGGCTTTCGCCATTTTGCTGAATCCTCCAGACTTGTGCAAAAGTTACTTGAAACCTTACAACGTGCCTCCATTCGCGCGTTGTGACCGTGCAAGTTAAAGGGTGCTGGCATAAAAAAACAAGTCGGAAAATGCTCAATTTGCCGAGAAAAACGGGGGTTTTGCAGGTCGGAGGTCGCTTTTCGGCCCGGTTCCGCTACGAGGATCGCCGCCGGCGAGCCATGCCTCAGTTCATTTGAGCGGCCCGTCTCGACGCCGCCGGGTGCCCAGTGACACTCAGCTTGATCCCCGTGTAAAAAGTTGTAAGATGAAATACAGCTTCAAGTTACGCCATGCAGCCGGAGACGGTTTCCCCTGGCCGCACGGCAATTGGAACGCGACGAAGCGAAGGGCAGTCTAACAAAATGTCGTCGTGGCGGCGGCGATAACCGGCCGGCCTTGCCGCTTTGCAGGTTAAGCGAATAGTTGGATGACCGCAGGCGCCACGGTTCCGGCCAGCGCCGTTCCCCATGCCCGCCTTTCGAGGAAGAGACCGCGTGAAGATTCGCACCGGAAAGCTGACTGCACTCTCGATCGGCAGCGTGCTTATCACGTTTTGCCTGGCTATTGGCTTGCAGTTTGCCAGGGCACAGCGGGGGCCGTTCGGCCCCGAGAATCCCAATCGAAGTGCAACGGACGGGAACGATACCAACTCTGGCGTGTATTTGCCGACGGATCGGCTGCTCTCCCGCGCCATGGCGCGCGCTCAGGAGCGATTGACCGCCGGCGAGTATCATCAATCGCTTGGCTTTTTGCACCAGATCTTCCAGCGTGAGGAAGACTCATTTCTCGAGCCCAGTGAAACCGAGCTCGATCATCGCGGCTTGAAGGCGGCCGCTCGCCAAATGATTCGGGCCTTGCCGGCAGCGGGCCATGAAGCATACGAACTGTTGCACGGTGCGGCGGCGCGACGCCAGCTCGATGCGGCGCTTGCATCGGGCGATCAGGACCGCATCGCTTCCGTAGTGCGCCAGTATTTCCACACGGGGGCCGGCTACGAAGCGGCGTTAGTACTTGCGCAAATGGAGGCGGACAAGGGAAATTATCTTGCGGCCGGGCGCCTGTACCAGGAACTGCTTGAATCACCGCGAGCGTCAGAGCGATTTGAACCGCAACTCTCGGTGCGTGCAGCGCTGAATCAAGTCGCCGAATCACGACCCGACTTGGCTGTGACAATTCTTCGCGCATTGGTGGAGAAACATCCTACGGCGCTCATCGATGTCGAGGGTGAGGGGACGCCGGCGCCACGGGCGGATGCAGATCTGTTGGCCTGGTTGCTCGAGCAGGTTGGGCAACCCCGGGCCACGGTTCCAACCCAGCCGAACTGGCTGACGATTCGAGGCAATCCCCAGCGCAACGCCAAGCATCCGGATGGCCGCCCTCACTTGCGCCCGCGTTGGCAGGCGCGCGTGGTGAACGATCCCGGCCTTGAGTCGCATTTTGTCGCACGGAGCGAAGAGTTTGCTCAGCGAAGATTGGTGACGTTTCCAGCCGCCCGGCCGATCGCCGTGGATGACGTCGTTGTGATGCGCACTCCACGAAATCTCGTGGCGATCGATTGGGACACCGGTAAGCGTATATGGGAAACCCGCGACGACGAGGAGTTTGAGTCGGACGATTCGCTCTCGGAGTTTTCGGCCGGCAATGAAGGTGACCAATTGACCGGCCAGGATACTCGGCTGGAGCGGCGCATGTGGGATGATGCGCTGGCCATGTCGCTTTCGAGCGACGGCAAGCGCGTATTTGTCGTCCGCGGCGTGTCGGCACCGTCGCAGGAAGAGATTGTGGCCTGGCAAGCAGGGCCGGGTTTCGGCCGCCGCGTCGACAATCTCACGGCGACGTCCAATCAGCTCGCCGCCTATGATCTTGCGACCGAAGGCAAGTTGGCCTGGGAATTGGATGGCGCCCGGCCATCTGGCCCTGTAGCCGGCGCGTTCTTTCTTGGCACTCCGCTGGCTGTCGGTAACACCCTGTACGTCATGGCGGAAATCCGCAGCGCAGTTTATTTATTGGCCTTGGACCCGGCGACGGGGAAAGTCAAGTGGCAGCAGCAGCTTGTGGGTCTTGAACAGGGCATCGCGCTGGAACCGGCACGAAGACTGTTTGGTGCGACGCCATCGCATGCAGGGAGCCTGGTGATTTGTCCCACGGCGGCGGGGGCCATCGTGGCTGTTGACATTGTTAAGCGCGAGTTTGCCTGGGTATATCGCTACGCGCGCAATATACGCTCGCCAATGGACGCGATGAGCATCTGGCAGCAACAGCCGCAGAACCAGGTCGTGCGCGCGAATAACCGCTGGCTCGACGGCACGGCTATCCTTGCGGACGGCCGCGTCGTCGTGACGCCGCCCGATTCCGATGAGCTGCACTGCCTCGACATGCAAACCGGGAAAGGCTGGAAGCAGCGGCGAGGCGATGCGCTCCTGGCCGCTTGTGCGGACGGCGGCAATGTGTTGCTCGTGGCGGGTGACGATGTGCAGGCGCTGCGCCTGGCCGATGGCACGTCGGCCTGGGAACAGCAATCGTTGCCGGCTGACGCGTTGCCGGGCGGCCACGGCTATTTGAGCGATGGGGCGTACTATCTGCCGCTCACCAACGGCGAGATCCTTTCGATCGGGATGGCTGATGGCAAATTAGATCGCCTCGCTGCTGGGAAACCGGATGCCGCATTCGGTAATCTGATCTGCCATCGAGGGAGCGTCATTTCCCAGTCGACCTTGCTGCTCGACAAATATGAGCAGCTCGACGTATTGCGTCGACGCACTCAGCAAACCTTGGCTGAAGATCCCAACGACGCGACGGCGCTGCGAGAACTGGCCGAGCTCAAGCGGACCGAAGGCCAAACTTCCGAGGCGGTGACGCTTTTGAAGCGTGCTTATGAACTAGCGCCAAGCGAGCCGCTGACGCGCGAAGTGCTCGCCGAACTGCTGCTCGAGGCATTAGCGGCCGACTATGCGGCGTTCGACGATAATTTGCCGCTCCTGACGGAGCTTGTACGTGATCGCCAGCAGCAGATCGAATTGATGAGAATCGAAGCCCTGGGGCTCGATAAACTCGGGCAACGGCTAGACGCTTGGGCCGCTTATCTACGACTGGCCGATTTTACCGCGGAACAACCGGAGCATCTGCGCATCGATTCGGACTACAGCGTGCGTAGCGATCGCTGGATTGGCGGTCGAGTGGCCGCGTTGTGGTCCAACGCGACCCGAGACGAACAAGCGTCCATCGCCTCACAGCTTGCAGCCCGCCGCGCGAATGTGAAGGACCCGGAAACAACTGCGGAGCTGCGTCATTACCTGGCGCACTTTGACAAACTGCCCGGATCGAACGAAGTGCGGAATGAATTGATCGAGCTGCTATCGAAGCGCGGCCGCCTGGCTGAGGCCGAAATCGAGCAGCTTCAATTGCCGGTCGCGGGAGAGGACGGCGGAGAGGCGGCCGCCCACTCGGCGATCACCGCATTGTCACAAGATGCAAATCTTCCTCAATGGCCAACCGGCAAGGTAATCGGCGACGTGAAGTCCGTCGCGAGCGGAAGTCGAGATCGAGCCGAACGCGCGCAAGTCGAGCAGCTGGGTTACCGGCAGCTGCGCATCGAGCAGGACGTTCCGGCAGGACCGACAACACAGTGGTTCGTGTCGGGAGATTATTCAGAATTAGTCGGGCGTAACCCGCTCGGCGACGACATTTATCGTATTCGCCTGGGCCCGACCAACTGGGCCCAGCAATATCGCGACAGCAACCTCGTGTACGCGGCCCGATTAGGCCACTTGTTGATCGCTTCACTCGGCGGCCAGATCCTGGCCATTGATTCTCGCCAAAACCAGGCGGGGCTGGATGGCACGCCCTTGTGGCAGGCGACTCCTTTCGGGCGAATCGCGAGCGAAGGACTTCGGGGTCGACGCGGAGCGCGGGTGCGGGCATACCGAACAACGCGGCGCTCACCCTATCATGCCTCGTCAAGCCGCAAGCGAAACTCGAGTGCGGCCGCGCTGCTTGGCAGCCTTGGCCCCGTGACGGCGCGCGGCGTGATCTATCAAGAGCAGAATCAGCTGAAGTGCGTCGATCCGCTCAACGGAGAGACACTTTGGCTGCGTACGGACATACCTGCCGGCTGCGAACTGTTCGGCGACGACGAATATGTTTTTGCCGCCGACCTAAGCGCGCGCAAAGCCCATGTGCTTCGCCTTTCGGATGGCCAGCTTCTCGGCAAGCGCGATCTGCCAAAGTTCGAGTGGCTGATGACAGTCGGGCGCAACCTGGCCACATTGGGCAGCCGCACCGAACGGGGAAACCGAGCGTCGCTCGTGCAGGTCGTCGATATCTGGTCGCAGGAAACGCTGTTCGAGGCCGATTATCCGCCCGCCGCTCAAATATCGGTTGTCGAGCCCGATTGCGTGGCTATATGCGATCCGAGCGGCAGATTTCAGTTGATCAATGTGCGGACGGGCCAGGCAGTTGTAAATCGGCCGATCGATGCCGTTCCCGAGCTGCGCGGCATTCAAACGCTACGCAGCGGCGATTCAATTTTCGTGATGCTGAACCGCCAGGCGCAGAATCAGCAACATAAGCCATTAATACATCCCGAGCACCCGATTACGGACGGCCCGGTTTATGCATTCAATTTGAAGACCGGCCAGCCGATGTGGCCGTCGGCTGCACTGGTGCGCAACCGCGCCATCGCGTTGTCTCAGCCGCTTGATCTTCCGATGCTGGTGTTCGCCGAGCATATGATGACGCGTGATCCTTCCACCAGTGATCGGATGCAGCTTCGCTTGTTGTGTCTCGATAAGCGGACTGGCGAAACTGTGTATCGGAATGACAATTTGCCGCAAACGTCAGCGTCGCGGTTTCGCATCCGCGCGCAGCGCGGCGCCGACCCACGCGTGACCATCGAGACGGGTTCGAGTAAGATTGAATTGGCGGTCACCGACGAGCCGAAGCCGCCGCAGCCGCCGGCAAACGACGAGCTTGAATCAGCGCGCGAGGTTGGCCGCCGCGGGCTCCTCGGCTTAGGAGAAAGAATGCTTCGCGGAGCAATCTCAGATCCGGCGGCCGAGCGACAACGTCTGATCCGCGAGGTCCCGCCGCAAAAGGATGACGACTGAGAATATTAGGTGTCAGGTGTCGGGTGTCGGTAACTAGTGGCATCTGACGCCTGACACCCGACACCCGACACCTTATTATTTGACACACCATGAACGCCAACCGCCGAATCATTCATTTTTTGGCGACTCTGCTCTGCGCGGCCATGCTGTTGCCGGCGATGTCGACTGAAGCCCGAGTCCAGAACCCGCGGGTGCGCAGGGCTGTCAGCCAGGGGCTCGATTGGCTTGCGTACAACCAGCACAAGTTGGGGCATTGGACAGCCAACGGCCGTTACCCAACCGCGATGACCGCGCTTGCCGGCATCGCCATGTTGTCGGAAGGGTCGACGACAACGCAGGGCAAGTACGCCGAAAACCTCCGCCGCGCCGTGGACTACGTCATCCGGCAAAGCCGGCCGAATGGCCTCATCGGCGACCCACTTCGCGACGACAGGTACACGTACGGCCACGGCTTTTCGATGTTGTTCTTGTCCCAAGTGCTGGGCGACGAGGAGGACGAGGACCGTCGAGCTGAATTGGTCGACGTGCTGACGCGCGCCGTGCAGTTCACCGGCCAGGCGCAAACCCAGGCGGGCGGCTGGGGATACGTTAGCGCGAAAGACGGCGGCGGGTTCGACGAAGGTTCGACGACGATTACGCAGGTGCAAGGCTTGCGCGGCTGCCGCAATGCGGGCATCCCCGTACCGAAGGAGATCATCG
>DASXWB010000700.1:0-4876 GCA_036503915.1 Lacipirellulaceae bacterium
TTCGTGATGGTTCATCCCACCACCGGCACAGCGTTCGGTAATCCGCCGCTGCCGGACACTCCCGGCCTGTACGCGACGTGGAATTTCGGCGGTCCCCACCCGGGCGGTTGGACTGCCGTCTTTTGCGACGGGGCGGTCCGCTACTTGTCGTACGAAATGGACCCCATGATGCACCGCTGGATGGGCAATCGCCAGGACGGGAACCCGATCGATCAAAGTCAGCTTTAAATCGAACGGCTAAACCATCAGTTGGGAAGTACGCCCGATTTGGGCTGGGCATGCTCTGTTTCAGCTTCGGACGGCCGTTGTTCCCCGCCGCAATACGGCCTCTTGCACGGCGGTTTTCTTCAAAAAACGCGATAAAAAAGCTAGACTCAGCCCCACTATTTCATTACGCTACAGGTGGACCCGTCCGGCTCGAAGAAGTGAATTTGCCGCTGCGCAGTTGGGCACGCAACACGGGTCGTTCGCACGTTCGCGAATACCATGAACGGAGACTGGCCGCTTGTCGCCGCGAACGTGAGCATGCTGTACCCGTTTTTAATGCCCTGAATTGGCGCGGGAGATTGGCTAATGAAGAACATCTTGATGACTGGGATCTGTATTGTTTCGGCGGTGGTCATCGCCGCTACACCTCAAGTCCATGGGGCCGTTTTCGACGACTTCTCCGATTTGAACGACACCGCCGATCCAGCCTGGAAGCATGTGAGCGGCTACGTGAATTCCACCGGGCAAACGTGGGACGCGTCCACCGGTCAATATCGCCTGACGGCGCCCAACAACGGCGCGGCCGCGTTTGGCTTTGTCGGAAGCTACACGGGTGGGGTCGAAAGCGACGTCGTCGTTTCGGCCGACGTCGTTAATTTCGTCGGGCCCCCGGCAGGCGGCGTTTTTGGCGTGGGCGCCCGGCTCAACGGTTTCGACGCCCTGGGGCAGGGTACGGGATATGCGTACGTCTACGAACCCTTCTCCAACGGGGGAGCCGGCGAATTCGTGCTGGCTCGCATTAACCCAGGTGTCGATGTGGATGACCTCGGCGCGGACGGTGTCGAGGGGGTGGACTACATTCGCAAAGTTACCTTGAGTCCCGACAAGGACTACCGCTTTTCTTTGAGCGTCATGGGAAACCAGCTTCGCGGCCAGGTGCACGAGATTCTGGGCGGAGATCCAGCAAACGATCCGCTGATTGCTTATCAAACCAGGTCGAATATCGACATGGCCCCCGACCCGTACTACCCCAGCGGCTTCTCCGGCCTGCTGGCCTATAGTCAGAATCCCCTCCCACCGACGGACGTCACGTGGGATAATTTCAGGGTCGTTCCGGAACCGGGCACGATCGTCTTCATCGCGTTGGGCGCCTGCATGTTGGGACTACGCGGGCGACGCCGATAACGCACCGGTGGGTTGGAAAACCGTTCATTGAGTACGAATTGCGGTCCGGGTCGTTCGGAATATTCTGGGCGTCAGGGCCGCAATACTATTCGGTAGGACTTAATCGAGGGAACAGGCGATGAATCGGAGAGCTGACTACGTCAAACGGCAAACTTCTGTTCATAAACGCGTGTGGATGAATCATTGGGCTGTTTTGGTGATGGGTTTTGCTGCTGCGACGCTTGTGTCGCCGCCTGTAGTCCGTGCCATCGTCGTCTTCGACGATTTTTCGGACGGCAACGATACGCAAAACCCGACCTGGTTCCACTTGGATAAAGCGGTCGACACCAGCGGTCAGAAGTGGGACGCGACCAGCGGCGCCTATCGTCTCTGCGCGCCGACGACTCCAACAGGCAACTGCGATCCGGGCAACGCCACCTTTGGCAGCACCGTCCCCGGCGTCGAGGGCTACGATTTTGTCGGGGCCTATGTTGAACCGTCGTTCACCGACGTGCGTGTCACGGTCGACGTCGTCGATTTTGTTCCGCCTGGTTTTCAGTCCTCCTTTTTTGCCGTGGCAGCGCGGTTGAATGGCAACAACGACCCGCCCATGACTGAGTCCGGACTCCAACTGCGCGGTTACAGTTATCAATACGAAGGGACCGCCGCGAACGGGAGTGGTGAGATGGTGCTCAGCATCTTTCACGGCGACGGAATCAAAGACGTCGGCTCATTTCCACTCACGCTGGACCCGGCCAAGGACTATCGCGTGATCTTCGAGGTCAATGGCAATACGATTCATGGTCAGGTGTTCGAAGTGACCGACGTTGCCAGTGGCGGCGTTGTGGGCGCGATGGTGGCGGACCAGTTCCGCGACCTCGATGCCAACCCGCCCTCCCCCGATAACTACGACGGCAGCCCCGACGGTTCGGATGAGCCTTTCGATCCCGCGATGTTCGCATCCGGGTTTTCGGGTGTTTACGGTGTTGGGCATGCGTTCTATACCGACCCGGATTTCACGATCGATAACTTCCGCACGGAGTCGATTGGCGGCGGCGGCTTGCTCGGCGACTACAACGAGAACGGCGTCGTGGACGCGGCCGACTATGTTGTCTGGCGTAAAAATGTGGGCACCATGAACAACCTGCCCAATGACGACATCGGCGGGACGATCGGCTCCGATCACTATGACCAGTGGCGAGCAAACTTCGGCAATCCCGCTGGCGGGAGCGCGCTCGGCACAGCCGTACCGGAACCGGCCGCTTCCACCCTGATTCTGCTCAGCATGTTGGGCGTGCAACTCACGCGTCATCGGCAGCACCGCTAAGGCGGCAATTTGCAACAGCCGGCGCGATTGTGCCAAGCTGATGTGGGCGCGCTTGTCGGTGCGCTCATCGAAGAGGGAGAGAACATGGCAGCGCGACGACGAACTGCGCGAGCGTTCACGCTCGTTGAGCTCTTGGTCGTGATCGCGATCATCGGCATCCTGGTCGCCCTCTTGCTGCCGGCGATTCAGGCCGCGCGAGAGGCCGCTCGCCGCTCGCAGTGCATCAACAACCTCAAGCAATTCGGCATCGCGCTGCACAACTATCACGAAACGCACAAGGCGTTCCCGCCGGGCGCGGTGATGAAAACGCCCACGCAGGTGTATACCAACGCGTATGCCGCGCTGCTGCCCTATTTCGAGGAGACAGCACTGCACAATATCTACGACCCTGACCGGCCTTGGGAAAAGCAATTGCCCGGCGTTGCCTCGACCGTCATTCCCGTCTTCAAATGCCCATCATCCGGCGCTGAGAATCCGCTACATGACGAGCTGCTCGGCCGAGTCGTCGACGACACCGTATACGGCCTGGGCGAATATGCATTCTGCATGGGGTACACCGATGCGTTTTGCGCCCAGCGCGATGGTTTGGAGATAAGTGCCGGGCGGATCAACAAGCTGCAGCAGGGAATCTTCAATATCGAATGGGGTGCCTCGATCCGCCAGATCGCCGACGGCACCAGCAAAACCATCGCCATGGGCGACGCCAGTGGCGATCCCAAGTGGCAAGTCTGCCATCTCTCAAACTGCAAAACTGCCGACCTGACGCCCGACCCACTAGGTCGCCCCACGTCGGCGGCAATCGGCTGGATCATCGGGGAACCCAACAGCTCGGCCTTCTTCGGGGCCCTGGGACCCAAGTCGAGCGCCTATGCATGTACCATCGAGCCGATGAATAAGTACCCGATCACGGATACGTTTCTCAGCTTTCCTCAATACATTGCGGACTTTTCGACATTCGGCGTAAATCCGGATCACTACTGCAAGCCGAGCTTCGAAGGCGGGCAACATGCGGTGAGCAACTATCGCAGCAATCATCCCGGCGGCTGCAACTTTCTGCTGGCCGATGCCTCGGTTACGTTTCTGAACGAGGGCATCGACATGACGGCCTACCGCGCCCGATCGACCATTGCCGGCGACGAGGTAGCCAGCGAATGATTCCGCGGCCAAATGGCCCGCCGGCTGATCAAAAGGAGTGAATCATAGTCTTGGACGTTGGTCTCACGCAGGGGCGCGGCAGCGCCGCAACCAAAGTATTGACCAGCAGAGGAAAGGGAATGAAGGAAGTCTGGAATTTCTCTGGATCCTCGTTCCTCACCTCTGCGAACAGCGCGCGTCGGCGAGAGTTTCTTGAATGACGGTGTTATTCGTTTTCAGAATGCCGAAATCAATTCTTTGTGGTCGCATCGCGCTCTTGACCGCGGTTCTGTTGATCTTTGGCGGCTGCAAAAACGAGGCGCCCGCCACAATCGATCCTGCCAAAGCGCCGTGGTTGGATCCCAAGGCCCAAACGGACGGCTTGAAAAGCCAGGATTTCCGAATCCGCGGTCTTTCAGCATTTCATCTCGGCAACATGGGTGCCAAGGCAGTCGACGCTATACCACAACTCGAGAAGCTCGCGCAAGACGACCCCAACCCGAAGGTCCGCGAAAATGCCCACGAAGCCGTCGAGAAGATTCGCGCTGCGTTGGGTACTTCGAGTGAGTAGCATATTTTGTAGGTCAGGCTTCGCCTGACGGAACTGTTTTCAACTCCCGGCACAACCTGATCCAGCTCACTGTTTACCAGAGGATCCCCGCCATGCGTCACGCTCACGTGTTGTTGTCACATTCGCTCGCCATTATTCTCGGTCTTTCCAACGCGCAAGCCCAGGACGCCGCCACGGAGATTCCCACGGCGCTGCAGGAATACGTTGCCGCCAAGGATGGCGCCTTCGCCTGGAAAATCCGCGCGACCGACCAGCGCAACGGATGCCTCGTGTACGAAATCGATCTCACGTCGCAAGTCTGGCAGGGAATCACCTGGAAGCACGCGATGAGCGCCTTCGTGCCCGACGATGTGCGGCACACCGACACCGTGCTCCTGTTCATCACGGGCGGACGCAACGGTGGACGCCCGCGGGATGAAGACCTCGCCATGGGCACCAAGCTGGCCGCGCTTGCGCAAATGCCGGTCGCTTTC
>DASXWB010000701.1:0-7614 GCA_036503915.1 Lacipirellulaceae bacterium
GCGAGGAGCACTACGTCCAGCACTTGCGCCACAGTTGCTCGATCGCCTCAGATAATCGGCGGCCGCCGACATCGAGGATGTCAATGACCGGAGGGATGAATTCTGCTCAATCCTCTTAACCGATCCTCGCGATGAACAGGAGATAAGAACATGACCATCAAATCCACCGTTTCCGTTGGGATTTTCGCCCTGGCAACGGTCCTGGCAGGAGCCGCCCGCGCGCAGCCGGCAGTCGAACCGGTCCCCGTCACCGCCGATAACTTCATTCGCGCCGAAACCGATCTCTATTTCGGCAATGTCGTCAAGGACGGCGGCTTCGGCAAGTTCCACCACAACCGCGAGCTCATGCCGATCGATAAGCAGACCGTGACTCGTTCCAACCGCGACACGCTCTATTCGACAGGCGTGTTTGATCTCGATGCGGGCGTTGTCACGGTCTTCCTGCCGGATGCCAAGGGCCGCTTCATGTCGATGCAGGTGATTACGCAGGACCACTATGCGCCAGACGTTGTCTACGAGCCAGGGCGATATTCCTTCTCGCGCGAGAAATACGTCACGCGCTACATCCTGCTCGCGATCCGCACGCTGGTCGATCCGAACAAGCCGGGCGACCTCGACGAGGTGCATGCGCTCCAGGATTCGGTCCAGGTCATGCGGCATGGCAGCGGCCCGGGCGCCTTTGAAGTGCCGCGCTGGGATCCGGCCAGCCAGAAGAAGGTGCGCGATGCGCTGCTCGTGCTGGCTTCAACGTTGCCCGATCTGCGCAGCGGTTTTGGGCGCAAGGAGGAGGTGGACCCCGTGCGCCACCTCATCGGCACGGCGGCCGGCTGGGGCGGCAACCCCGACAAGGAGGCGACTTATCTTAACGTCACGCCCGAGCGGAACGATGGAAAAACCGCCTACAAGCTTACCGTGAAGGACGTGCCCGTCGACGGCTTCTGGTCGATCAGCGTCTACAACGCCCAAGGCTATTTCGAGAAAAACGCTTCCGACGCGTACACGCTGAACAACCTCACCGCGGAAAAGAATAGCGACGGCTCGGTGACTGTTCAGTTCGGCGGCTGCGACGAAAAAACGCCCAACTGCCTGCCGATCATGCCGGGTTGGAATTATTCGGTGCGCCTCTATCGCCCGCGCCCGGAAATCCTTGACGGCACTTGGAAGTTCCCCGAAGCCGAGCCGGTAATTCCAGAAGGAGGAAACACAATGTTAGATGGGGCATGGACGTTCGTGCAACTTAACGGCAAGCCGGTCGCCGGGGACGACATCACGATCCAGTTCGACACGGCGGTCGGACGCGCATCCGGATCTTAGTTCCTCTCCGCTTTAATCAGCCAGACTTCGGCGATCTGGCAGCCGTGGCCTGGACCGCCGCGCTCGGGATTGGACTGCCATGTCAGCGTGAGTGTGCCGCTCGACGTCGCCTCACGTGGGACTGCAAATTCAATGGGCGCGACCGGCTGCGGCTTCGATTGGAAGGGATGAATCTCGATTTCCTTACCCGCCGCCTTCTCCGACGCTCGAACCGCGACCAGCCTGACTTTTACATCCAAGTTGTCGCCCGCGTAAACGACGCGCAACTTGTAATGGGCATGCGGATCAAGATCCTCGTAGCGCATCGTGACGGGTGTCTGGTAAAGCCCGTCGACGTGAGTGCACCAGGAACGGCGCCAATTTGGAGCGGAGCGGAATCCGATCGTCGGCGTTTCCAGGTAGCCGGGATCGTTGTGATAGTTGCCGTCGCGCACCAGATGCGGCTGGCGCGATGGATTGCCGAGATCGTCGTAGAATCCGCCTGGGCCCGCGTCGGTCCAGCGAAAAATCTCTTCAATGCCGCGAAAGATGGCCGCGTCGCTGTCGAGTGCTCGCAATTCGGAGAAGCGTTCCTTCAGCCAGACTCGATTGTTGAGCGGCACATTGAGCTCGTCGAGATTGGCGCCGCGGCCGACGTCGATCGCCTGGTATTTCGCGACCGAAAGCTGCATGCCAATACTTTGGAAGAGCGCTTCGGCCAGTTCATTCACTCGATTTTCAAGCGGATCGGCTATCGCCGGTGAATCGGCGCGATCGAGAATTGCCTCGGCCCCGTCGATCGCCTTCAGCGCGCCTAACTGCCGCGCGCCGGCGAGCACCTTCATTGCCTCCTTTTCCTGGGCGGTCTCCTCAATCAACCGGTTGTGCTGATAGGCGTCGTAGGTCGCGCGGTAAAGCGCTTGCTGGAATCGCCAGTTGCGAAGCGTGCGCGGCTCGGCGCTAGCCGCCATGGCGCGAAACTGCTGCAGCGTACTGATTACCGGCTGGTTCGTGAGCAATGGTCCGCGCCAATTGCGCTCAAGCGCCAAGAGGCCCTGAGCGAAATCATCGGTGTAACGCTCGCCGATGAAGTACCGGCTGTATTCGCGCAGCGTGTCGATTGGTTTTGCATCGGGGTCCCAACAGAGGCGGCTCCAGATCATCTTGTTGACATCATCGTTGCAGCCTTCAGAGTACGTGATGACTCCCTGGGTTGTGTCCTTGTACAGCCGAAAGATATTTGTCTGGTCCACCGGCCGCGGATTGATGACCTCGCGCCCCTCGGTGAGCGCGTAAGCGAGGTCCCAATCGGGAACCGGGTACTCGCAGCGCATGCTGTGCGTAATGTCGGGGTAGCCGCGAATTGCATAGCGGCTCGGCAGGCGGTCGCGCAGCTTCTTGATGCTGATGCGAGTTTGCGGCCCGTGGACGATACCTGTGAGCCAATCGGGCTCGGAATCGAGAATGTCCAGCATCTCGTCGAACCGCGGCTGCGTGAAACTCTGCATCGAGATCCACATCTGGGCATTCGGATGGAGGCGCTTGAGCTGCTCGGCCTGGCGGGCAAGCATCGGCATGAGCTCGCGAGGCGGCACGTGGCCGGGGTCGCCGCTGGGAACAAATAGCGCGTTGACGCGGGGCAACTTCGAAAGCACCTGGCCCCACTCTTCGACGGCGGCATCGATCGCTTCGGGCGCCCGATAGCTCGACTCCATTGCGGGATACCAGATCCAAACGTCGAGGTCATAGTCGGCCGCAAGTTTTGACACGCCGGTCATCATTTCCATCTGCGGCCGCGGGAAATGCGGGCTGTCGGCGGCATCGTCGGATCGCGGCGGGATCAACTCGATCGCGTTGCATCCGAACACGACGAGGTCGCGGATGTACTGCTCCCATTGCGCGAGGTCCCAGGCATCATACGAATTCGTTTTGGGCCGATAGCCGAGCTGATGGCCTCGAATTGTCATGACAGGCGCCGTTGTGACGTCGAGAGGAGCAGGCAATTCGAGGCGATCTCGGGACATGGCCAAGGAGCGAAGCAAGTGGCCGACACCATACAGTACGCCGCGCGAGTTGTTGCCGACGATAACGACTGCGGGAGCACGCTTGTCCGTGGTTCTCGTTCGAATGCGATAGCCTTCCGGCGGCAGCTGCTGTTCGCCGGCGAATTCCTCAGCATGTCTACCGACGAAGTTCTCCAACGATGTAACCGGCCCGAGAGCGATCACAGGCACCGCCGCATTCCTGGGCCAGGCATTGTCCACATTGAGTCGCAAGCGCGTTCTCGCTTGAATCTCCTCGACCAGCAGCTCGACTGCTTTCTTCTCCGGCCCACTCAACTCGGAGGGGACAACGATCTGAGCGCCCCTGAGATCGATGGGCTGTGACCCCACTTCGCGCGCGTATGCCGGGAGTTGGATCGCGAAAATGGCCGTGACAATAAAGCCGAGTTTTAGCATGCCGCGAGCCGATCGAGTGAAATTGGAAAGCGCGACAACCATAAATTGCCGGCGGCTGGACTACATCGCTGCTTGCGCGCGGGAAAGTCGGCGCCGGAGCGAGGCGATTGCATTGCCCATGGCTTTTCTGCGCACGGCGAATTCGGAGAGCGTCTTCTGGCCGCTTCCTTTAACATAGTCAAGAACGTGTGCCTCTGCGGCGACAAATTCTTCGGCCGCGTCGGCGACTTCGGCCGCGATCTGGTGCGGAATGTTGGTCACTCCGTTGCAGTCGCCGTGCAGCAAATCGCCGCTGGCGACGACCAGCCCGCCGACGCGCACGCTCGAGCCGACGTCGATAATCTGAGTGTAGCCGTGCGAACAAATCGTCGACGCGGTGAACGCCGGGAAGCCGAGCGCTCGCACCTGGTCGAGGTCGCGTCCGCCGCCGGAAGTGATGATACCGACCGCGCCGAACGCCTTGTACGTGCTGCACATCACCTCGCCGAACGTGGCGGCCACGGGCGGATCGTCGAGGTCCTGAAAAACGACGACGGCCGGGCCCGCGAGCTGTTCGAACAGTTTGAGCTGCGCTTCCATCGCGTCGTAGGTGCTTTGGCCCAAGTGTGAAGCGCAGCGCATCGTGGCCGTGGCGGCAAAGCCGACCATCGGCGGAAAATCGGGAAACGCCGCCTTGATCCGGTGGTCCATGTAGCCCACGTCGCGCGGCCGGATGTCGAACAGCTCGATCACGTTGCAGATCGTGGGCGTGTCGTAGCGGGCCAGCTTGCGCAGCGTGTCGGCGGTCACTTTGATGGATTCCATGTCGATCCTTGGGCAAGTTCTAATACGTGGCCAGGAACGCAATTCAGTGCTTCTAACAAAATGAATTAAACCGCCAAGAACGCCAAGATCGCCAAGTAAGAGAATGGGCTTCTTGGGATTTCTTGGCGCACTTGGCGTCCCTTGGCGGTTCATATGGTTAGAGGCTGTCAGCGTCCGGCGGCAAGTCGTATTTCTTGCGCACCGCTTCGCGGTCGAAATCGCGAGGGACTCGTTCATCGGGGTTTGCTTCCATGTCGACGAGCGTCTTCGGCTCGTCGTTAACGCCCTCCTGCGGCACTTCGACTTTGGCGCACCAGGCAATGGCGTTGAGCACCAATTTGCGGAAATTCGGATCGGCCCAGTTCCAATGCACGTGACCGCCGGTGAAACCGAAGCCGCGGCCTCCATCGTCGCGCTCCACTGCCCACGCCATGTGTTGCGGTTCGCCACGCGCGATTGCGGCTCGCACGTGCCGGTTCCCGCTGTGGCTGCCGTCCGGCCGCGCGAGCGAATCGTCCGGCGGCAGGTCGGTGAGGATCGGCGTCACGCCCTGCAGCCCCTCGCGGAAACGCATGTGATAATACCATTCATCGTTGATCTCGAACGGCGCGACCCCGCGCGTGATCGGATGATCCGGCAGCTTGGAATACTTCGCGATCCAATGCGGGTTGACCGACCAGTCGGTCTCGAAATAGCCGCCGATCCACTCCAAGAATTTTTCGCCCACGCGCCCCTTCGGCACCTCGACCGCGTAATGCAGGCAGACAAGGCCGACGCCCTTCTTCGTGAGCGCATCCATTTCTTCGAGATGGCGGTTGACGATGTGGCCGCCCCCGCCATCGGCATAGATGATGATGCAGTCGACGCCGCCAAAGATTTTGGAGTCCTCGGGCCAGCCGTAGCGGTGAACTTCGGCCTCAATCGCCAGGCCCGAGTCGTTGAGCGACTTGGCAAGAAGCTTGCAACCGGCCCAATGATCGTGAGCGCCGTAGCCGTGGCTGGGCGCACCGGCAAGAAAAAGAACCTTTCGTTTGCGATCGTTGCCCGCTGTATCCTTGCGCGGCTGCGGCGAGGTGGCCGCATTTTGGCGCAAGGCGAGGTGAACCCGAGCAACGTCCCCCATGTAGCTGTCCTTGGCGGCGGCGTTTTCGGCCGCCGATGAAATTAGATGCAGTGATTCGTCATCCCGACCAAGTGCCTCGTAGTAGAGGCCGACGTAAAGTTCAGCGTAGAACTGGGCCGTGCCGCCTGCTTCTTTCCCAACGCGCAGAACCTCGTCCGGCGCCGTGTCGCCGGCAAACAATTGCTGTACTTGCGCCATCGGAACGCGCTGGTCCTTTGTCACGGAAATGAGATTCTTGCGTGCGGCCTCAACAGAGCCGCCGGGGGCGCGAACCGCGCACATAAAATGCCACGCCGCGTTCTCGACGTCCTGCGGGTTCACGGTCTGATGGAGCTTGAACTGCTGAGCACCCGTTTCGTACTGGCCGGCGTAATACAGGGCGATGCCGCGCTGCCAGTGTTGGGGCGCGCGGCCGGGCTCCAGCTCCAGCTCGCGGTCAAAATCGGCGACGGATTGCAAGATGAGCGCCTGGCGAAAATGTTCTTCGCCGCGCAGGTGCAATGCACGGGCCGCCAACTCGCGTGCCTGATCCTTCGACGTTTGATCAAAGCCGTCTGCTTCCAGCAGCGGCTCCAATTGTTTTAAGGCCGCGTTGAAATCGCCGGCTCGATATTTTTCTCGGGCGGCGTCTATTTCGTCGTCGGCGTCGAGCGCGACAGCTTCAGCCGTACAGCACAACAACACCAACATCGATGCAATTCTGGCCGCGAGCATGAGCATAAGTTACTACCTTCCGATTCGGTACGAACTAGGCCGGTCGCATTGCCCAATAATGAGTGTTATTCTGGACATTATTGATAACGCGTACAAGAAGCCCGAATTCCTTTTCGCGGTTTGTCGGAAAGTGCCCGAGCACGCGTAGCGCCAGGCTAATTTGTAATGGGGCAGTGCTTTGCGCTCGATTGGCTCGCTGTGTTACAGTCCACGAAGATGTTTTGCAAACAGTTTACGCCGTTGTTGTTATTGGTCTCGCTGCCCGCGTTGAATCTTGCCAGCGAGCGCACAACGAGGAGCGACTGGCCGCAATTCCGCGGGCCGCGCGCCGCTGGTGTTGCCGATGGCGCAAAACTGCCAGCCACGTGGGATCTGGAAAAGCGCACCAATATACTCTGGAAAACTGCCGTCCCCGGACTGGGGCATGCCAGTCCGATCGTTGTCGGCAACAGGGTGTTCATTGCGACCGCACAGAGTGCTGAAAACGATCCGCAGCTGCGCGTGGGATTGTATGGCGACATCGACTCAGTCCCCACCGAGCTTTCCCACAAGTGGCGACTGACTTGTCTTTGCAAGCACTCGGGGCGGGTGCTTTGGCGACGCAGCCTTCATGAGGGCGTGCCGCAGGTGAAGCGCCATACGAAGGCGTCACACGCCAACTCGACGCCCGCGTCCGACGGATACCACGTTGTCGTGTTTGTTGGCTCGGAAGGTCTGTATTGCTACGACCGATGCGGAAAGAGGCTTTGGAAGAAAGACCTCGGCCTGCTGGATTCTGGCTACTACGTGGCGCCGGACGCGCAGTGGGGCTTTGGCAGCTCGCCGATCATTTACAAGAACATGGTGATCGTGCAGTGCGATGTGCAAAAGGGCTCGTTCATCGCCGCATTCGACGTGCGCAGCGGCCGCGAGCTGTGGCGAACGGCGCGCGAAGATGTTCCTACTTGGAGCACTCCCACGATCTTTGAAGGGAAGACGCGCACTGAATTGGTCGTCAACGGGTACAAGCACGCTGGCGGCTACGATCCGTCGACGGGCAAAGAGCTATGGAAACTCAGTGGCGGCGGCGACATCCCGGTGCCCACGCCCGTCACAGCACACGGCCTGGTGTTCCTGACGAGCGCCCATGGCCGCAAACGACCGCTGTGCGCGATTCGCGAAGGCGCAAGCGGCGACATCACGCCAAAGGATGACGACGAGCCGGGCGATCACTTCGCCTGG
>DASXWB010000702.1:0-1566 GCA_036503915.1 Lacipirellulaceae bacterium
GATAAGCGCATGCCGCGGTTGAGTGGCAGGTTGCCGCCTTCGAGCGTGCCGCAATACTGCTCCCATTCGGGATGATTTTGGTAGTGAATTCCCGAGATGTGGCCGAAGCTGGCAATACCCGTGGCCAAGAGATCGCTGCCTTGCCAGAGGTTGTCGCGATAACTGAAATTCACTCGCTCGGGGTGCTTGACCATGGTGTAAGCACTCGAAACCGAATAGCCCGCGTCCGAAAGCTGCTCAAAGGCGTAATCGACCCAAGCTCGTTTGGTGGCCCAATCGGCAACGGGGGTTTCAATGACCCCGCCCAATATGTCCTTTGAGTACACGGTGTTGAACGGCAACTCCATCTGGTAGATCGTGACGCTATCCGCGTCGAGCTCGACCGCACGAGCCACGGCGTCGCGCCACTTATCCCATGTTTCTCCCACCATGCCGGCGATGAGATCGATATTCGTGTTGGCAAAGCCGGCAGCGCGGATCCAGGGCCAGGCTTTGTAGATTTCCGGCGACTCGTGGGCACGACCGTTCTCGCGCAGAATCGTGTCGTCGAAGTGCTCGACGCCGAGGCTTATGCGCGTGACGCCGATTTCACGAAGCGTGTGCACCTTGGCTTCGGAGAGCGTGCCCGGCTCGCACTCGAAAGTAACCTCTTCCGCTTTGTCCCAGGAGACATTGGCCCGCAGCCGGTCGACGAGCCGCTCCAGCTGGCGCGAACTGAGGAACGATGGCGTGCCGCCGCCGAAGTAAACGAATCGGAACGGCCGGCCGCCCATGACCGGCATTTTGCTCACCAGCTCAATTTCATGCGACAAGGCGGCAAGATAACGTTCCACCTCGGCGGAATTCTTGTCCGTAAAGACTTTGAAATAGCAGAACTTGCAGCGCTTGCGGCAGAATGGAATGTGCAAGTACAGCCCAAGTGGCACCTCGGCCGGTGGCGCGTCCATCGCCGCGCGCACTTCGCCCAATGCATCGGCTGACCACGCCGAGAACGGCGGGTAGTTGCTGATGAAGTAGCTGCCGACCTCGGTCTTGGAGGTGCCCGTGGACATCGATGAGAGGATGCAGGATGCCGGACGTAGGGAATTATTTCCCTGCCTCCTGCATCCTGCATCCTCAATCCTCATTTGATGATTTGCTTATTTTTTCCTCGGAGCCGAGGCAGTACAGCGTGCCGTCGCCGTTTCCAATGATAACTCGACCATCGACCACTCCGGGCGATGCTATAAAGCTGCCGCCGAAGTCGTTCTCGAAGATGATTTCGCCGGAAGCCGCATCGATCAGGTACAGCTTTCCGGCTGCAGTGGCGGCAACGACTCGCCCCTCTGCAATTACCGGCGAGCTTTCAATGCGACTGCGCGTCGGCAGCTTCCACTTGACCTCACCATTTGCCGGATTGAGGCCATAGATCGCCTTACCTTGCGAACCATAGACGACGACTTCCTCGGTAACAGCGGCGGCGGTGCGAATCGGTTGGCCGCGCTGTGGGTCGCGATACGTCCAGGCCACTGCAGGTTCGGTCTCGCTGTCCGCCGGTACATCAATGGCGAAGAACGTGCCGCCCTC
>DASXWB010000703.1:0-2930 GCA_036503915.1 Lacipirellulaceae bacterium
CGACCAATAGTCTAGTTCTGGGCATGAGAATTCAATCATGAGCCGATCGTCGGATCGGCGGCATCCATGCCATCTGGAAGCAACAGCCAATTGCGGCGGCATCAGCGCTCAGGCCACCAGCTTGTCTAAGAGGATATAATGGTTGGCAACACGCTGCCTTGGCTGCGAGGAACCGAACTTGGCTCAGGAAGATCTAAATACGAAATTGGCCCCGCCGATGGAAGCGGCGCAAGCGGCCGCCACCGCGCGCCGCTCCGGAGAATTCCACGAATCGCACACATCGCCGTCGCGCGAGCAGCTGATGGAACGCCGCATCGGCGACTTGAATCTGCGGCTCGATGGCACGCCCGTGGCGCGACTCACGCGGCGGCTGTATGACGAGCTTGAGCAGGCCGGCCTCTGTTTCCGGCCGCCCGTTTATCTTTCCGACGAGTGGGGTTGCCCCGACCGCGTGCCGATCATCGGCGTGCCGTTCTACCTGGCCGACCCGCAGCTTATGCGGTTGGAGGATGAGCTGATGGAGGGCGTGGAGGCCGAGTCGGATGATGAGATCATGCGGTTTCTGCGTCACGAGGCGGGGCACGCGCTCAACTATGCGTATCGGCTGTACGACGACCCGGAATGGAATTCGATCTTCGGCCCATTCCTGCGGCCGTACTCCGATGACTATAAACCAAACCCCTTCTCGCGGAGCTTCGTGCGGCACCTGCCCGGCTGGTACGCACAAAAGCATCCCGACGAGGATTTTGCCGAAACGTTCGCGGTATGGCTCGATCCGCAGTCGAACTGGCGCGAGGTGTATGCCGATTGGGGCTGCCTTCCCAAGCTGATGTACCTCGATGAATTAACGCATCGCATCGGTCAGCAGCAGCCGCCCGTGACCGCCGACAACTACAATACTCAGGAAGAATTCCTGGCGTATACGATCGGCCAGCATTACGAGCGAACCGCACCGGCCGAATTCGAGATACCGCGATTGTTCGACGCGGCTTTGCGCGACATCTTTCCTCCGTTACCAGAAGGTCAAGCTACTGCAAAGATGGCAGCCAACCTTTTGCGGCACCATCGCCGGAACCTCGTCCGCACAGTTTTCTATTGGACCGGCTTGAATTATGACCTGGTTCGCGCGCTGGTCCTGCATCTCGAATCGCGCTGCGCGGCGTTGAATCTGCAGGTTGGGCCAGATCCCTCGGCCAAGCTGATTGAAGTTACAACGCTCAGTACCACGCTGGCGATGAACCGCGTGCATACCGGCGAATTTGTGCAGAAGTAAGCGTCGGACTTCGAGGTTTTTTGAATGGAAGATAAGCATAGCATCACAGTTCTCTACGATGCGGCGGAGGACATCGAAAAGGCCAAAGCCGAAGCGGCAGGCAAGCCTTTTCCACTCGCCTATGCGCAAGTCGCTGACGCACTCGAGAAGCGCGGTCACAAGGTCAAAACGGTCGCCGTCACGAAGAAGATTCGCAGCCTGGTCGCCGTGGTCGATAAAGACGACAGCGACGTGATCTTCAACCTGTGCGAGGCGATCGCCAGTACATCCCAGCACGAGCACAATGTCGTGGGCTTGCTGGAGCTGTTTGAGAAATGTTTCACCGGCTGCGGGTCGGCCGGCTGGCTCTTGGCCGGTGACAAGGCGCTGTGTAAGAAGATTTTCCAGTTTCACGGCATCCGCTATCCGCGGTTCTGCACGTTTGAGAAGGGCAAAGTCGAGTGGGCCGACGAGCTGGATTTCCCCATGATCGTCAAGCCGCTCAATGAAGACGCGTCCATTGGAATCGACAAAGGCTCAGTGGTGCACAACGTCAAGGAGCTGCTGGAGCGGATTTCGTATATGCACGAGCAATTCGACGGCGCCACTCTCGTTGAAGAATTCATTGAAGGCCGAGAGATTTATGTCGGCATCCTGGGCAACGACCGGCCGGAAGCTTTTCCCATCATCGAGTGGGATTTTTCGAAGGTGAAGGACAGCCCAAAAATCGCAGGCAGCGAGGCCAAGTGGGATCGCGACTCTGAAGGCTACAAGGCGCCGGTGATCTTTCCCGAGGACATTCCGGAAGACGTGGTGCGCGGCGTTCAGGAAGCGGCCGTCACCGCGTTTCAATCGCTCGAGCTTTCTGGCTACGCCCGGGTCGACATGCGGCTGCGGCCACCCAGAGATTCGCGCGGCTGGGAATATTTCATTATCGAGGTAAACCCGAACTGCTGGATCGAAAAGCGAGGCGAGTTCGCCGCCGGTGCCCGAAAGCACGGCCTGTCGTACCCCGAGCTACTGGAGAAGATCATCGAGCTGGCGCTGGCGCGCCGGCCGCGAGTCTTGCCGTAAATAGTAATGTCGACTATGACCGCGCCGCTTGCGACGCACGATTTTTCCGACGGCGGGCTGGAGGCCGCGATCAAATTCTTCCAGCGCACGCGCGGCGAGCTGCGCATGCTGCGGATGGTGCGCGTGTCGACTAATTGGGTGCGCCTGTATGATGTGAATGGTGATTACTTCGAGCTTCGCGGCCTGGGGTACCTGGACGCGGAAATCGTCCCGGTGCTTAAGTCATTCGATACGCCGTTCAATCCGGAAACAATCCACGCGCCGTTTGCAGGTGAGTATAAGGAATTCAAAACCGGCCGGCGCTATCCCTGGGCAGCCGATCGCGTGATGTGAGGCCGCTTCGGCGATATTGAAAGAGTCGCGATGGGCTGCTTGAAAGGCAAACCGATCCGCCCGGCGAAACCGGGCGACTTTCGCTGCAAGGAGTGCGGCGCCGTTGCGGCGAAGAAGAAACGCCTCTGCAAACCAAAGAAGATCAAGAAGTAGGCGCCGTGCGAAAGCGAGATCAATCCGAGCGAAAAGCTGCGCTCGCGTCTGAAGGGAACTTTTCCGCAGCCAAGAACGTCCATGCTGCATCCTCTCTATACTCCTCGGAGGCTACCAT
>DASXWB010000704.1:0-6954 GCA_036503915.1 Lacipirellulaceae bacterium
ACGCCGAAAAAAGTTGAGTGGCTTTGGCCAAATCGATTGGCCATCGGCAAAAATAATCTTGTGTGCGGCGATCCTGGCTTGGGCAAAAGCCTATGGTCACTAGACGTTGCTGCCCGCGTCAGCCGCGGCGAAGGTTTCCCCGATTCGCATGATGAACGCCGCGATCCGGGCGGCGTTGTGATTCTCACAATGGAGGATGACGACGAAGATACAATCGTTCCGCGGCTTGTTGCTCACAACGCGGACTTGTCGCGTATCGTCCACGTTAAGGGAATCACCGAAGTCGACGGCGACGGTGAGCAAATTCACGCCATCGACCTAGCACAAGATATTCAATCCATCCGAGCTGCCGTCGAGCAAGTCAAGAATTGCAAACTGGTCATCGTCGATACGATTTCGGATTACATGGGCAGCAAGACGGATGCCCACAAGAACCGCGACGTTCGGTCGGTACTGAATCCGTTTGCGGCGATGGCTAATGAGTGCCGCGTCGCCAATCTCTGCATCTCGCATCTTCGCAAAGGTGAAGGGCGGGCGATTCATTCTGCAATGGGCTCTATCGGATTTGTCGGCCAGTGCCGCGTCGCCTGGGCAATTACACGTTGCCCAACGAATTCACGGCGGCGGCTGATGACCTGCATCAAAAACAATCTGGCCGACGATACGTCTGGACTCGCGTTCACGATCGAGCCCTACGGGCCGGACAACGGGCCCGTGCTCGCGTGGGAAGCCGAGCCCGTTCGCATGAGTGCCGATCAGGCAATGGACCAGCTCCGCAGCAAGCCGGGCAGAAAGCCGGATGCACGCAGAGATGCGAACGATTGGCTACGTGAGCAACTTAGCTTCGGGCCAGTGGCGGCCGGCGAAATTCTCGATGCCGCAAAGGACAGGTACACTGGCGATTGCAGTTGTGTATATTATTAGGGATGTCGCGTATGAGGTTGCTCGAATTTCAGCCGAACACCCGCGACTGCCGGAATAACAGCCGTGGAACTTCGATGGGCAACGTGCTCGTAGATCCTGTCACACCAGCACACTCGCTCTGGCGAAACGCATGGATTCTAGTAGTTCGCGCCTTGACCTTAGTTGGATGGGTGGTGGTAACTGCCGTGGCGTTTTGGATCGCAAGCATTGTCAGCCCAACTGGCTAATGGCGAGCAGCAACATGGCAAGGCAAGGCCCGCCCATCGTGGCGGGCTTTTTCGTGCGCGGCGCGGTAGACGATGCCACTAAATCGTAGGCTTAGTTTCCCAAAACACATGGTCATTTTCATCCCTGGCAAACCCCGAAACATCAACGACTTTGAAATCCATGTCGTTGCGAACGCAGCTTAAATCAAACCTGTAGGTATGCCCTGGATTTTCCGGGTCATAGAACAGAATTCCGAAGTACAATCCCTGTTCATCGTAACTGAGTTCCGATGGCTCCAGATTGTAAAGCGGCTCCATTTCGCGAAAGAGTTCGCCTAGAATCCGTTGCGGCAAATAGTAGCTGTTTAGCTGGTCGCGTACTCCTTTATCGAACCCCCTGAACGCCATTTCGTAAATCCTCAAGGCTCAGCAAATCGTCAAAATTCACGTCCTGCTGGCGCTGGGGCTTTTTATCTGGAAACACCGCCGGAAAGTAATTGCAATGTATCTGTCGAACACGATTGATCGACTCCCTAATTCTACCAATCGTAACTGGATAATACTCTCCTAAAAAATCTAAGTGAGGTTGGATGTTATCGCACTCGCTTGCCATTTCTTTTGCATTCTTTAGAACGTAGTCCCAGGCGTTCTGGTCGATGCCATAGAATCCTCGCGCTGCATCGACTTGGGCAAGATATCTTTTCCATGCTGCTTCCGATTTAGCAACATGGCCCCGATACGTTTTTGCAAGCGATTGCAACTTTACCCAAAAGAACGGACGAAGAGCTTGCAGTGCAAGTTTCTCTGGCTTTGCGGCGCCGCTCCATTTTTTAAAGAGCAGAGCGATGCGTTCAAACGCCCTTACGTCGCAATGAAATCCAGAAGAGCTGGCGTCCAGATAAGTAGCGTGTGCGGCTTGCATATTGTCTTCAATATCGTTAATCCTAGCCTTTTCCGCTACCTGAGCGTTTTTATATGCGTTTTCTCCTGGTTTTTTGCTGCTGTCGCCCATGAGACACGGCTTGATACTGGGGTGGTCGATTTACTTCCAACCATTCTAGCCTACCAGTACCTGGAGCTTCGCGATCCACACGATTGGCATGGGGGTCGATTCGCGCGACAGCGAATACAATCTTGCGGCCATTGCCCAAGCAAGCGGCGGCACCTTTCGCCAAGTAGAAGTGCCGTCGACGCGCGGCCGATAGTCGTAGGGCGGGGGCTTGCAGCCGCCCTACATGTTCCTACAGCTTTTCATGCCGCACGATCACTCACACGTCGACGAGCATCTGAGCGACAGCCGGCTTGTCGCCGCCATTGCGCTGAACCTGCTGCTGACGCTTGTGGAGGCGGTCGCCGGCTTACTGGCGGGCAGCCTGGCATTGTTGGCCGATGCGCTGCACAACTTCAACGACTGCGGCTCGCTCTTGATCGCGCTGATAGCTCGGCGTGTCGCTCGACGGCCGTCCGACATCCGCCGAACGTTCGGATACCGCCGGGCTGAGGTCGTTGGCGCGCTGATCAATCTCACCATCCTCGCGGTTGTCGGCCTGTATCTGGTGGGCGAGGGAATTCACCGACTCTTTGTACCGGCTGATGTCAACGGTTGGATCGTGGTTTGGGTGGCGGCAGTCGCACTGGCGGTCGACGTGGGCACCGCGGTGCTACTTTTTGCCATGTCGCGTGGCAACCTCAATGTGCGCGCCGCTTACCTGCACAATCTTAGCGACGCGATCGCCTCGGTAGGCGTCGTATTGGCCGGCGCGGCGGTTCTTTTGTGGGATGCCCACTGGGTTGATCCCGTTGTGACGCTCGCCATCGCCGCTTACATTCTCTGGCAAAGCCTGACCATGATGGCTCGCTCGATTCACATTCTTATGGAAGGTGCCCCGGCGGACGTGCATAATGAGACGCTGGTCGGCGAGCTCGAGGCAATTGACGGCGTAATTGAGGTTCACCACGTTCACATTTGGGAACTCGACGAGCACCACCGCGCGCTCGAAGCGCACATCGTCGTCGATGACACGCATCTACTGCGCTGGGCGGAAATCAAGCAACAAATCAAGCGGCACCTGGGGGAGCGTTTCCACGTGCACCATTCGACGCTCGAATTCGAGCGGCGCGGCGAAGAGGCGTGCCAACCTTGTCCACCGGGAACGCGGCATCAATGCTAGCGAGCTGTAGCACGAACACTCCGTGTGCCGTAGCGTTTGACTTAGCCGGTTTCCAATTCTGCTGCGGCACACCGACCCGGCACCCGGCTAAACCGGTTGCCGGGTGCCCGGTGCCTGCTACCTTCAAGTTTGCCGATTGTAATGGTCGATGCATGGATCAGCTCTTCCGCTGTCTGCGCGGAAGGTCCGAAGTGATCTTCATCCGGCTATAGTCCCAAATGCAGGCCGTCCCATGGCAGTAGGCAACAACATGGCCAGCACGCTCGATCGGCTCGGCGGCAGCTTAATCAACGCCGTCTTGGGTGGACTCATCCTGTGGGTTGGCCAAACCACAGTGCGTCACGCGGGTGAGCTGGTGGGCGTCGATGAAAAGCTGGTGGCCATCAATCAGCAGTTTGTCGCCGTCGACAAGCGCCAGGAGAGCATGCGCAAGTGGCTAGAAAGTGTCGTCAACGACATGAAAGACGGCAGCCGCGCGCAGTTCACGCTGAAAGACGGCGACAAACTAGTAGGGCAGGTTCGGCAAGCGGAACTTTCGGCCGCGGAGCTGGAACGCCGGCTGGCGGAACGCCTGGCTACAGTTGAAGTCAAGCTAGCGGCACTCGAAACACGGCACTATGAGGGGCAGCAGGTCGCCGCGCTGCAAATCGAAGTCGCCCAGCTCCGGGCCGAGCTCGGTCGCGCCGCCCTTGCGCAGATACCGCAATACCAATCGTCCGAGCGAGTCGCGGGTACGCCTGTGTACCTTCCGCCGGTGGACGGACGGCGATAACTCGATTGTCGATCGTGCGACATAGCCGGCCCATCTTGGGCCAGGTTGAACGCACGAATTTCGTCTCCGAGTGCAGAAATCCCGGCCAAGATAGCCGGGCTATGTGGGCGGTCGTTCAATTGTTGTCGTTATCGTTGTTGCGGCCGCGGTCGCGGTCACCGTCGCGATCGTCGCGGTCACGGTCTCGATCCCGGTCGCGCCGGCCGCGGTCACCACGGTCCCTGCCAGGCCCTCGATCCTGATCGCCGCGACGGCCGCCGCGATCACCGCGCCCGCCGCCGGCCTCCGGATCCGGCTTGCCGCCGATCCATGGCCGGCTCAGCGCGTCGTTGATGGTTTCCCGTAGCGCTTCCGCGGTAACGTTGCCGTTCACGCGGTGCACGCGCACGACCGTATTCGGCGCGGCCTCCTGGTCCAACTTGTTCACCATGGCCACGACGCTCTCGTACAGTTCCTCTTGAACGGAAACGAGGATTGTGTTGGAGATATCATCGACGCCCACCGACAAGGCGCCCTCGAATCCCACCTTGACCGGCGACGGTCGCTTGCCGCCGCTTCCCGAGCCGTCCCCATAACGAATCACCGTGACGCGCTCCTGGCTCGAGCCGCGCCGTTGCTGTTCGCCCTGGTCAAACGCCTTGTCCTTCGAGCTCAACAGGTCGCGGTAGACTTCCTTGAGCGCTTCGGCAATCACCGAGGCCTTCGAATATTGGATCTTGATCAGCGCGATGCGCCGCGTGCTCACCGAGTCGGCCGGCGCCGCCTTGTCATACTCTTTGATTAATGCCTCGATCTCGCGCAGCTGAGTTGGTGAGGCGTTGGCCACCAGTATGGTGTTACTCCCGGTGTCCCAGGTGATCATGAGTTTGCGGCGCTTCGACAGGCCGGCCGCCGGTTCATCGCGATTGCGTCGGGGCCCGAAAAAGAAAAAGTCGGAGAAATCGTCGCCGCCGTCTTCGCCTTCCAATTCCTCGCGGAATAGGTCCTTCAAGTTCAGATACATGCTGTATGCGGTGATATGTTGGAGGGGATATACCTTGAACCGCTGTTCCGGCGGCGAAAGCTGCTCGATCAGCTCTTCCATTCGATCGAGCGCCACCGGGTCGGAGGAGCTGAGCATCAGCCGGCCGTCTTCTGTGAGCGTGATCGTGACGGGCGCCGGTTTGGCTAAATCCGCTGCTTCATCCGACGACGCAGATTCGGTTGGCCCCTCGGCCAGTGGCGCATCTTCCGTCGCGCTGGCATCCAGCTCGTTTTCCGCCTGATCGGTTTGTGCGGAATCCAGCTGTACGAATTGCGCTCGAATTCGTCCGCCCGCGCTCATTCGCGCGGTGCGGTCCGTTACTTTTTCGGCTGCCTCGTCGTCCTTTTTATCCGGCTGCTGATTCTTCTCGGCCTCCGCTGGTTGCGTCTCAGTTTTCGGCGGGGCCTTGATTATGAGTTCGTTGTTTCCGGATGCGGACCACGCCTCGCGAATGCGCTCAAGCAGCTCAGCACTTGCCGCGCCGCTGGCCGGCTGAACGAAGCGGATCCGCCGCAAATCCTGCTGGCCTTCTGGAATCTCGCCCAACTTCACCAACAGGCCGCGCACGCGCTCCATCTCGGCTTCATTGGCCCACAACAGCAGACGGTTGTTCTCGATGTCGGCATCGACGCCGAAGCCTTTCACCGGCTTTTCTTCATCCTCATTGCGGCTGTCATAATCCCAATACCATGGGTAGCGGTTGTGGTTGTCATCCTCCTCCTCGGCCTGCCCGGCCATGAGATTGTAGATCGATGCGGCCACGGCATCGGCCGGCAGCCGGCGCAGCCAGAGAACATGGAAGTCGCGGCCCGAGCCGTCGAACTGGTCGATGAGACTGTCGATCTTCTTGTGATCCGATTCGATGGCCAGCGCGAACAGCGTCTTGCTTTTTTTGTCGACTTTGAACTCGGCGGAGGGGCTGAGGCCGCCGATCTCTTCGAGCGTCATCACGAAGGTTTCGGGGTCGAGCGTCACGAGCGGATACTTCCTCATCTCACGCTGCCCGCCGCCTTGGCCGGAGTCTGCGGTTCCGGCGACAGAACTCGCGCCGACGTCGTCCCTGCCGGGGTCGCCGAACGGCACGTCGAGATAGCGAATCGTTTGCTCGATGATCTTCATTTGCTCCGGCGGCGCATTGGCCAGCACGCTGTTGCGCTGCTTGTTGTAGGCCAGGTAGACTGGCGGCCCGTCCTTTTGCAGCATCGAGGCCACATCCTTGCCTTGCTGCTGCATCTGCGTCATGAGCTGCAGCTTTTGCTGCTGAACTTGCAGCTCCATTTGCGTGGGCCGCGATTGCGGATCCATCCCCAGCACGACGTACAGGATGTCGATGACCTTTTCCGGCCGGGCGTGCTTAAGCACGAACTCCCGCGGCACAATGCGGCCGTCTTGAACGCTGCGCTCTTCATTCAACAGCCCGCTCACCAGCCGCAGGTTGGCCACCGAATCCATTACCAAGAGCCGCTTGGTCGTCACCAGCGGAAACACCTTGGCGTTCGGGCTGAGGACCTGCTTGACATCTTCCTTGGCCTTTTCGATTTCCATATTCGCGGGCAGCTCGAACGAGACCTTTACGAAGTCGTACGGCTTCAGGTCGTAAAGCTCATCTTCGCTCACTCGACGCACAACGCTGGGATCGAGCTTGTCGATCTTGAAGACGCTGAGCACGTCGCCCGATTGCACCGCCGTGTACCCCCGGGCATGCAGATGGCGATTCACAAGGTCGCGCACCTCATCAACCGTGTAGCTGCGCGGCGTGGTGAGATTGACGTAATCGTTCGGCAATTCTTGCCAATCGAGGCTGGTTTTGGAGATTGTGGCCAGCCATTGCATGACGTCGGGCCACGGCTGACCGAT
>DASXWB010000705.1:0-6086 GCA_036503915.1 Lacipirellulaceae bacterium
CAGCGCCGATTCGTCCGGCGCGCCGCGAAACATCTTGATCAACTCGTCGATGATTATGGTGAGCACGAAGGAGACCAGCAACAGAAATGCCACGACCAAAACCATTCCGAAGGAGAGAATGCGTTTGGTGATGAACGCCCAGATGCCGCCCTTTTTTGGATCAGGCTTCACTTCCCACGCGCGGTTGAGCGCATATTGCAATTGCGAGAACAACCCCGTCGCCGAGAAAAGCAAGATTGCTCCGCCAACGATTCGCGACACGAGCCCGAAGTCGCGCGACTTGGGTTCATCTTGCGAACTTGCTTCGCTACTTGCCGTGCCGTTCTCCCTCGTCGAAGAGACGCTCCATTGGTTCTGAACCATTTTCTGAATCTCTTTGGGTTCGATACCAAAGTAGCCGGCGATGCCTACGATCAGCACCAACAGCGGCGGCAGCGAGAAGATGGCGTAATAAGCGATTGCGGCGCCGGTCGACATGCAGTCGTCTTCACTGAAATCGCTGGCGGCTTTCTTGAAAACGCGAAAGAAGCGAAACATGGCAAGTACCTCCTACGAGCAATCTTCGTAGGCGACTGCAAGTCATGTGCCGAGGTGATGCGGCCATTGGCTGACAGAATGGCGTAACCGCCGCGAAAAACCGGCGGAACGCCGTTTACATAGCCCGCCATCTTGGCCGGGCGGTTTCAGCTATGCACTTCCGAGTCCGGACCAAAATGGTCGGCTATGTAATGCTCAGCGCCTGAAGAGCAGCTTTCATGTATCCCAGCGCGTAGGCCATGCCGGCGTGCCATGGTGCGGCGCAGGTCAGTTGCGGTGTGTGGTCGGGAATGATTACGCCGCTAAAGCCGTTGCGCTGCAAAATGCCGAGGACGCGCAACATGTCGATGTCGCCGTCGTCGACAAACGTTTCCCGATATTGGGGTACCTTGCCCCGTATATTACGGAAATGCACGTACGCGAGTTTTCGCTGGCGACTGTAATGTTCGGTGGCTTCGTAAACGTCGCCTGCGGTCATTTCCGCGATCGTCCCAATGCAGAATTCGAGCGCGCTGGCCGGGCTTGGCCGCAGGTCGAGCAGTTTTTGGAAAAGCTGCGGCTGATACACCAGGCGCGGCTGAGCGCGCATCGTGGGCATGGGAGGATCATCCGGGTGGGCCGCGAGCACGACGCCCGCTTCCTCGGCGACGGGCAGAGTCTCGGTCAAAAAATCGCCGAGCCTGGCCCAAAGTTGATCCGACGTAGCGGCCGGAACCGTTCCCGCCGGCGCCGCTGAGTCATAAACCAAATTCCACGCCATGCCGCGCGGCATCGGCGTATCCAGCGGCTCATCCATGCCGACCGACAAGGCACCGCCGCGGGCGAACGGCCCAGTGACGCGACCACACACGCCCGCGATGCTGAAGTTGTAACCAATTATAGGGATGCCGGCCTTGCCGACACGGCGAATGAGCGTCTTGATGTTTTCGAGCTGCTCGCGCTTTTTCGGTCCGTCCAGGAGCACGTCGTGCCAGTGCGCCGGATCGAAGTTTTCGATCGCTTCCAGCTCCAGGCCGCAGCCGTTGATCTCGCGGCGCAGCGACACGAGCTCGTCCATGGTCCACAGCAGATCGGGGTCGCCGGCGCGGCCCCAGCCTTGGTCGGTGCCGGTTGGCTGATTGTCGCATGGGTTCTCGCGGCCATCTTTGAAATAATCCACAAGGTGCGCGACGATGTGGGTGGCGCCGGCTTGTCGCGCGAACTGGAAGTTCTCGCGCGTGAGCATGTGCCGGTAGAGGCCAAGGCCGAGCTTCATGGGTAGGTGTCAGGTGTCAGGTGTCGGATATCAGGTGTTGGAAACTGACACCTGAAACCTGACACCGATGCACGCCGAGATGTTTTACTTTCACCACAGAATCTCTCGGATCACACGCCCGTGCACATCGGTCAAGCGTCGCTCGATGCCGTTGTGCCGATAGGTCAGCCGCTCGTGGTCGATGCCCAATAAATGCAGCACCGTCGCGTGGACGTCGTAACAATACGTTGGCTTGCTGCGGTCAAGCGGTTTGTACGACCATTCGTCGCTTTCGCCGTAACTGACGCCGCCCTGAACGCCGCCGCCGGCGAACCAGTTGGTGAATACGAACGGGTTGTGGTCGCGCCCGGCGGAGCCCTGGTTGCAGGGCATGCGCCCGAATTCCGTGGTCCACAGCACGATCGTGTCCTCGAGCATGCCGCGCTGCTTGAGGTCCTTGATCAGGGCCGCCGCGCCGATGCCCAAGCCGGTTGCGAGCGGGCCGTGGTCGCGCGCGAGGTCTTCGTGCGAATCCCAGTTACGGCGTGGGTGGCCATTGTCCGCGCCGCTCCAAACCTGAACGAAACGCACCCCGCGCTCCAAAAGCCGCCGCGCGACCAGGCAGTTGCGGCCGAAGTATTCGATCTCCTGCGCCGTATCGATGATCGCTTTGGGCGGCGTCACGGTGTTTTCGCGATCGAGGCCGTACATTTTGAGGATGTGCTCCGGCTCGTTGCGCACGTCGAGCACTTGCGGCGCGCTGAGCTGCATCCGCGCGGCGAGTTCGTAGGATCGTATCCGAGCCTCAAGCCGCGAATCGCCCGCGCGGGCGGCCGCATGCTGGCGGTTTAATTTGCCGAGAACCGCGAGACCTTCGGCGTCGCTCGCTTTGCTGATGAATCTGCCCTCAGGCGGAAATAAATCGGCGATCGGCTGCGCCGCGCTGGGCTGCACCATCGTGGCCTGATGTTCGGCCGGCAAAAAGCCACTCGACCAGTTCATGTGCCCATTGGGAGCCAAGCCGCGCGGGTCAGGCAGCACGACGAACGTCGGCAGGTTGTCGTTGAGGCTGCCCAGGCCATAGCTGATCCAGGAACCCATGCTGGGGAAACCGGGCAGGACGAACCCGGTGGCCTGCATGAAGGTGGCCGGGCCGTGCACGTTGGAGTTCGAGACCATGGAGTGGATGAAGGCGATGTCGTCAACGCACTCGCCCAAGGGTGCCACCGGCTCGCTTAGCCATTTGCCGCAGCGGCCATACTGCCGCCACTTGAACGGCGACTGCATGACCTTGTCGGGCGATGACTGAAACAGCTCGACCGGCTCACCCGGATCGAATTTTTCGCCGTGACGCTTTGCGAGGGCCGGCTTGTAGTCCCACAAATCGCACTGGCTGGCAGCGCCTGACATGTAAAGCTGCACGACGCGCTTCGCTTTTGCCGGATGATGCAGCACTCGCGTGCTTGGCGCTGTGGTCGGGCTGGCCAGCAGCCCGTCATTTCCTAACAGACTGGTGAGCGCAATGCCGCCCAAGCCGCCGCCCAAATTCCACAGAAACTCGCGGCGCGAGGCAAGGCATGTCGACCGGTCCAAGTTAGTTTGATTCATTCGCATTTCGATTCAGACAAGAGTCTCACGCAGAGGCGCAGGGACGCAGAGGTAAAGAGTCGGGACAAACTCTGTCTTGGAATTGCATGGTTTAATGTCAAAGAATAGGTTAATCGTGCTTGCCATTTTTCAATTGTCAGTCCGCGCTTGATTCTGGTCGAACTCTGCGGCCTCTGCGCCTCTGCGTGAGCCATTTTTCTTATAGATCAATCAATAAACACAAACTCGTTCATATTTAATATCAGCCGGCAGGCGTTCGCCAAGCCGTGTCGGTCGGCATACGACACCAGCGCCGAAAGCTCTTCTTCGTGCGGCTTACGGCCGAAGGCGAGCCGCCAGGCAGCTGTAAGCCGTTCGATATTATCGTTGCCCAGCGGTTCAATTCGGGCCGCGAAATGCTCGGCCATCCGCACCATGAACGTGTTATTCAATAGCGCCAGCGATTGAAGCGGCGTGACAGTCTCATTTCGCTTGGGCACGCTGGCTGACGGGTCCGAGCAATCAAGCGTCGTCATGAACGGGTCCGGCACGCTGCGGACGATCAGCCGATAAATGCTGCGTCGGTGCGAAAGCGGGTCGTCCGGGTCGTAGTCGGCGTAGCGATAGTGGGGCGAATGGTCGTCGGTGAAACCGAAGGCGCGAAACGGCGGCCCGCCTGGTTCGAGATTGAGTTTTCCGGCGACGGTGAGCACCGAATCGCGTACGGCCTCGGCTTCCAGCCGGCGGCGATTCATTCGCCATAGATATTGGTTATTGCCGTCGCGCCGTTCGAACTCGAAATTGCCAGCGGATGCTTGCCGGTAGACCGCGCTAGTACAGATCAGGCGGTGCAGTGACTTGATCGATTGCGGCCCGTCGCGGAATTCGGCCGCCAGCCAGTCGAGCAGCTCCGGGTGCGACGGCAGCTCGCCCATGCGGCCAAAGTCGTTCGGCGAATCGACAATGCCACGGCCAAAGTGATACTGCCATACGCGGTTGACGATCGAGCGCCAGGTGAGCGGATTACGCTTGTCGGTGAGCCAGCGGGCCAGCGCTGCGCGGCGCGCTCCTTCGCCGTTTTCGGTATTCAGGAGGAAACGCGATTCAAGGTGTGGAAAGTAACTGCAAGTTCCCGGGCCAACTTCGGCCACTGGATCCTTCTCGTTGCCTCGATTGAGCAAATGAATCGGCCGCGGCTTGCCGCGAGTCGGCGTGAATTGGCCTTCGGGTTTGAATTCGGTTGCGGCCGCGAACACCGTCTGTTGCGCCGGGCCTTCGCCGCCGCCATATGGCTGCTCCGCGCGGTCGATCCCCGCGAACACGGCCTGCAAACTGTAGTAGTCTTCCTGCGTGATCGGATCGAACTTGTGGTTGTGGCACCTCGCGCAGTATGCCGTCATGCTGTTGAACGTGCCGATGACGGTGCTCACCATGTCGTCGCGGTCGAGATTGCGCGTGATCGCCTTGGCGAGCGTGCCCTCCGCGACCTCGATCTGGCCGACGTAGTCAAACGGCCCGGCGACGAGAAAGCCGGTGGCGATGATGCCGTCCGCGGTGCCGGGGTAAAGCACGTCGCCAGCCACTTGTTCTTCGACAAACCGCGCGTAGGGCTTATCCTCGTTGAACGCGCGGATCACGTAGTCGCGATACGGCCAGGCGTTGGGTCGCAGCTTGTCCTTGTCGTAACCGTGCGTGTCGCCGTAACGGGCCACGTCGAGCCAGTGCCGCGCCCAGCGCTCGCCATACTGCGGCGAGGCGAGCAGGCGGTCAACGAGCCGCTCGTACGATTGCGGATGATTGTCGATAATGAACGCGTCGACCTCGTCGGGCGGCGGCGGAAGCCCGATGAAGTCGAAATACAGGCGGCGAATGAGCGTGCGACGATCGGCCTCCGGCGACGGAGCCAACTCGTGCTCTTTGAGCTTCGCCAGGATGAAGACGTCGATGGGCGTGCGAACCCAGGCCGATGCGATAGCGGGAACTTCTGCACGAGTGAGCGGCTGCAGCGACCACCAATCGAGGTCGTATTGGCGCTTATCGGCAAGTTTCACCCCGTCCGGCCAGTAGGCGCCGTTTTCGATCCACTGGCGAATGGCCGCCACGTCGGCGCTTGGAAGCGGTTCGCCTTCCTGCGGCATCTGCGGCTCATTGCCCGAGACATACGTGAACAGGAGACTGTCGTCGGGGCGTCCGGTGACGACGACCGGGCCGTTCTCCCCGCCCTTCAAAAGGTCGGCCGCAGCGACGAGTGACAGGCCGCCTTTTGGTTTACCGCCCGAGTGACAATAAATGCAGCGGGCTTCGAAAACCGGCGCGACGCGCTCGCTGAACAAATCGTCGCTAGCGAGCGCTGCTACAGCTGAGAAGAAAACAATCAGCAACGGGCGCCACAGCTGAACCATGAGCTGATTCTAACAGAAAGGCGCCGGGGGCGACCAATGCTCCGCGTCGGTCCCCCGCGCTCCGGCTCGCTTACTGTTGGGAGATTGTATATGTAAGATCGTCAAAGTACACGCGCTGCGCGTTGCCGTCGATCCAGGTGGTAATGATGCCGAAGCGGTCGAACTCGATCTGATCGTCGGGATTACTCGCAATTTCGACGGAGCCGCCTTTCCCGTCCAACGTTGCTCGAATGCGCCCGGGCCGCTCAGCGCTTGGCGGTTCGTATTCCAATGACCAGTCGTGCGGCGCGCCGTCTGGAAGAATGTGAGGCAGTTCGCTGCCGTAC
>DASXWB010000706.1:0-5341 GCA_036503915.1 Lacipirellulaceae bacterium
GATGAGTGTCTCACTACGGATTGGGAAACTGCCGCCACTTGCCACGGCAAGGGCAATCCACGCTCGAGTGAATTGTGGTGTTTTCCACCTCGGCATGCTCTTGTGGGCGACGCTGAGCGTTTGCCACGCTCCTGCTGCGGAAGTGGCTTATCGGCGCGACGTGCTGCCGCTGCTTTCCGATCGCTGCTTCAAGTGCCACGGTCCTGACTCGGCAAGCCGTCAAGCTAGTCTGCGGCTCGATGATCGCGACGTGGCGACCGCCGAGCTGGAGTCCGGCGCACGGGCTATCGTGCCGGGCGATCGCGAGCAAAGCGCCCTCGTGGAACGCATCCTGTCCGAAGACCCAGCGCTGGCCATGCCGCCGGTGGATAGCGGCAAGACGCTGTCGGAGGAAGAAAAACAGCTACTGGTGCGCTGGGTTGAAGCGGGTGCCGAGTTTGAGCCCCACTGGGCGTTTGTCGCACCGGTCAGGCCGGTGGTGCCGCAAGCCGAGCGACCGCATCTCGTGAACAATCCCATTGATGCGTTCGTGCAAGCGCGGTTGGCCGTTGAAGGCCTTGAACCATTGCCACGGGCCAGCAAGGAACGACTTATCCGCCGCGTTCATTTCGATTTGATCGGCCTGCCGCCGACAATCGCCGAGATCGATGCCTTTGTCGCTGACGAGTCGCCGAATGCATTCCAGCGAGTCGTCGATCGACTTTTTGAATCGCCGCACTACGGCGAGCGGATGGCCGCCGACTGGCTCGATGGGGCCCGCTACGCCGATTCGAACGGTTATCAAAACGATTTCGCGCGGCACATGTGGCCGTGGCGCGATTGGGTGATTTCTGCATTCAATGCGCACATTTCTTATGACCAGTTCGTGATCGAACAGCTTGCCGGCGATCTGCTGCCTGGTGCCACGCTTCAGCAACGCATTGCCACCGGGTTTAACCGCAATCACCGCACTGTGACCGAAGCTGGTTCCATCGAAGAAGAGTGGCACGTCGAAAACGTCGTGGATCGCGTGGAGACAACTGGTACGGTCTTCCTCGGTCTTACGATCGGCTGTGCGCGTTGCCATGACCATAAGTTCGACCCGATCACGCAGCGCGACTTTTATCAATTCTTCGCGTTCTTCAACAACGTCAACGAGAAGGGCGTTTACACGGAGACGCGCGGGAACGTGCCGCCGCTGGTAAAGCTTATGACGAGCGAGCACGAGCAGAAGCTGGCCGAGTTCGACTCAAAGATCAACAAGCTTTATGTCAACCTAGCAACGATAGGAGCGTTTTTCGGATTCCACCGTGAATTTGCGGGCAATTCACTTGCATACGTACTCGGCGCCAAGCGCGCTCTGGAAGCCGCCCAGGCGGAGAAAGCGGCGTATGACGCTGCGATCCCGACAACAATGGTCATGGAAGAGCGCGCCGAACAGCGCGAAACGTATCTACTGCAGCGCGGCCGATATGACGAGCCGGACAAGAGTGAGCGGCTGACGCCCGACGTGCCGAGTGCCCTGCCGGCATTTCCGGCAAATTCGCCGCGCAACCGGTTAGGTTTGGCGCGTTGGCTGGTGAGCCGAGAGAATCCGCTTGCAGCGCGCGTGATCGTCAATCGCCTATGGCAAAAGTTTTTCGGCTTGGGCCTCGTGAAGACGCCCGATAATTTTGGCATTCAGACCGAGCCGCCTTCGCATCCGGAGCTGCTCGATTGGTTGGCAGTTGAGCTCATGGACTCGGGCTGGGACTTGGAGCACATTCAGCGGCTAATTATCTCCAGCCACACCTATCAACAGCAGTCCGAAGCCGCGCCTGAGTTGTACAAACGCGACCCGGAGAACCGGCTTCTGGCGCGTGGGCCGCGGCACCGATTGCCGGCCGAAGCCGTTCGCGACAACGCACTTGCGGTGAGCGGGCTGCTAGTTCGGAAAGTCGGGGGACCTTCTGTGATGCCATATCAGCCGGCCGGCCTGTGGGAAGAATTGGCCGGCGGCGCTTTTGAAGTTTACACCCAAGGGCATGGCGACGATTTGTATCGACGCGGTTTGTATGTTTATCGCAAGCGGACCGTGCCGCACCCGGCAATGGGGACGTTCGACGCGCCCAGCTGGGAAATCTGCCAGGTGAAGCGGGCCACCACTAACACGCCGCTTCAGGCGCTTGCACTCTTGAATGACGTAACCTATGTGGAGGCGGCACGCAAATTCGCCGAACGCATGATGATTGAAGGCGGCAATACAGCTGAGGAGCGAATGACGTTTGCGTTCCGTTCAGCTACGGGCCGCTTGCCGACACCGGCAGAACTGGCCACGCTGCTCGAAAGCCTGGCAAGACACACGGCGCGATTCCGGCAGTCGCCGGCTGCCGCCGAGCAGTTTGTGTCGCATGGCGAATCGCCCCGTGACTCGTCGCTCGATGTGATGGAGCTTGCCGCTCACACGGCGGTGGCGAGCGTGCTATTGAATATGGATGAAACGGTATCGAAGAATTGAAAATATCCTCGGTTCGGACGCTCGGCGTCGGTTGGATGAGCTATGCAGCCGATTGAAGTTGCTCAATTACTGAATCGCAGGCATTTCCTGGAGCGGGCACGGCTGGGATTAGGCACGCTTGCGCTCGGCAGTCTGGTGGGCCGCGCGAATTCAAGCGCCGCTTCGGCCGCTCAAGCCTCGTCCCACATCCCCAAGCCGCATTTCGCGCCCAAAGCCAAACGCATCATTTACCTGTTTCAATCCGGCGCGCCGTCGCAGTTCGAAACATTCGACTACAAGCCAAAGCTGTACGAGTTGCGTGGCCAGGAACTGCCTGCTTCGGTTCGCATGGGCCAGCGGCTCACGACGATGACCTCGGGCCAGAGCACTTTCCCGCTCGTGCCGTCGATCTATCAGTTCCACCAGCACGGCCGCTGCGGCGCCTGGGTGAGCGACCGCCTGCCCTATACGGCAAAAATCGTCGACGAGCTATGTATCGTCCGCTCGATGTTCACCGAGGCGATCAATCACGATCCCGCCGTAACGTTCTTCCAAACCGGCTCACAGCTCGCCGGCCGGCCGAGCGCGGGCGCCTGGGTGGCGTATGGCCTTGGCGCATTGAATCAAGATCTGCCCGCGTTCGTTGTGATGGTTTCACGCGACATGACGCGCAAGGCTGACCAGCCGCTCTACGACCGCCTTTGGGGCAGCGGATTCTTGCCAACTCATTACCAGGGTGTGAAGTTGCGCAGCGGCAATGACCCGGTGCTGCACCTGGCCAATCCGGCGGGCTGCGATCATCAGATGCGGCGCGAGATGCTCGAAGATCTCGCGCAGATGAACGAGATGAGCTACGCAGCGATTGGCGATCCGGAGATTCAAACGCGCATCGCGCAGTACGAGCTGGCCTTCCGCATGCAGTCCGCGGTGCCCGAGCTGACAGATATCTCGGCTGAGCCGCAGCATGTGCTCGACCTGTACGGCCCCCAAGTAAACCAGCCGGGCACCTACGCCCGTAATTGTTTGCTTGCCCGCCGCCTGGTGGAGCGTGACGTGCGTTTCGTGCAGCTTTACCACATGGGTTGGGACCAGCACAACGACTTGCCGGCGAACCTCGCCAAGCAGTGCCTTGACACGGATCAGCCCAGTGCGGGGCTGATCGAGGACCTGAAGCAACGCGGCCTGTTGGAGGACACGCTGGTGGTGTGGGGCGGCGAATTTGGCCGAACCGTGTATTCGCAGGGCACGCTGACGGCCACGAATTACGGCCGCGATCACCACCCCCGCTGCTTCACGATCTGGCTCGCCGGGGCCGGCATACACGGCGGCCTGACTTATGGCGTAACGGATGACTTCAGCTATAATATCGTCGAAAAACCCGTCCACGTTCACGACTTGCAGGCCACCCTGCTTCACTTGATGGGGCTCGACCACGAGCGGCTCACGTATCGCTTCCAGGGCCGCGACTACCGCCTGACCGACGTGCATGGAGAAGTGGTGCGTTCGATCTTGTCCTGACCCTCTTGTAGCTTTACTGACATTCAGCATCTGTTGATGGGAGGAGCATAATGAGTTCGCGTCAATGTTCTCGCGCCACGAGTACTGGCCGCATTTTGGACGCTCGCCTTGCGGCCTATCTGGCTTCCGCCGGGGCACTCGGCACCGCCTTCGCCTCAGAGGCTGAGGCAGTGATCGTCGGCAATACAACGGTGCAGCCGTTCGGCGTTAATGGAGCCGTGAACATCGACTTCAACATGGATGGCCAAGTCGATTTTCAGGTCGACCACGATCGCGTCGATCTGACGAACATGGGCGGCGGCGTGCTCGATTACTTGCAGATCGACAAGAACGACATCAACGGAGAAACGAATCCGTTGGACTTCGATCCGATCGCGGGCAATCAAGCCGCCACTTTTCCGCCGAACATGACGACTCCCAACGACGCCAATGAATCGGCGTACGTGATCAATCCCAACATGCAAGGGTCTTACCCGGCGGCGCTCACGTTCGGCACGCCAATCGGCCCCACGTCGTCCTTTGACTGGCAGGAATCAAACAACTTCCAATCCGGAGGCAAATGGATCCGCGCCAATCGATTGATCGATGAAGACGCCACGCAGATCGACCAGATTCTTGGCGGCCAGCCAGCATCCGGCGTTCAGGTTCCCTTTAATGGTCCCAACTTCGACGCACTGGGCGGTGAAATCCGTTACCTCGGGTTGAAGATGGACCTCAACAACACGAACGAGTTCAACTTCGGCTGGGTCGGCGTGCGAATCACCAACGAGGCGGACGCGACGGGCGAGGTGGTGGGCTGGGCTTATCAGACCTTGCCGGGCGTCCCGATCTTGGCCGGCGCTGTTCCCGAGCCGACCACCATCCTGACTGCCCTGTTTGGCGGCGCGATGATTCTTGGCGGCTTCCTCGGGCGCCGCCGGCGGCGCGGCTAACTTCGTGCAATTAGACTTGGCTCCGGCGACACTTTGTTCGACACATGCCGCAGCAAGACGACGAGTCCTCGGTCTACCATCTCGTCGAGCTGGGATATGTCGATCCGGACGAGGCGGCGAACCGCGAGGCTTCGCGCCGGCGACAACAACACGGTGAATTCAAAAAGGCGGCCGAGCTTGCGGCAGGTATCAAGCTCGAAGAAGCGGCTCAAGTATTGGAATCGCTATGCGCCGATGATCCAAATTGGATCGCGCCCCGCCAACTATTGGCTGAAGTGTATTTTCGCAAGGGGCGATTTAGCGCGGCGCAAGCGCAACTTGATTGGCTCACTTTCAACGGCGTGGAAAGCCCGCGGCTTGCGCTACTGTCCGGTGCAATTGCCCTTGGCCGCCGAGAAATAGCGTCTGCCATCGAACTGCTCGAATACGCTGCGTA
>DASXWB010000707.1:0-3664 GCA_036503915.1 Lacipirellulaceae bacterium
ATGTCACTCGCTTGCGTTGTCCTCGACAATAGCCCGAGGCGCGGCTCATTGCAGTCGCTGAAGCACTGCCTTTTGAACGTCGCGCACCACTTCGGATTGCGGCTCGCCGGTTACTGCTAAGTGGCCGAACGGCAGAACGAGCGTGTCATCGACGCCCTCCAGCCGGCCACGCTTCAGCGCGACAATTCCATCGCCGCGGCCTTCGACCAGCTCATCGATGTCGTTGAGGAGTTCTTCGAGCCGTTCCGCCCGGTCGCCGGCGCCAGGGACCTTGGCCAGGCTTTTGCAAACCGACTTGCGGATCCATGCCAGCTGCGCGTCGTTGAGGCGGGCGCCGGTGCCCAGCAAGATGGAATAGCGAACGTGCGAATTGCGCGGGCGAGCGTTGAGCTCCAGCAAAAATTCTGAGTCGGGACACAGCTCGTCAGCCGCTTCGCCCAAGCCGTCGACGATCGAATCGCGCGTGCGACGCCAGGGGCCTCCTTTGCGGCGCGCAAGCCAATGCTCCCACAGGTCGGTGCCTACGGCAAAGTGAGCGATCTGCGAGCCATGTGTGGGCGGAGCGATCATGATCAGCCGTTCGACGTTGCCTGGGTCGTAAAGCGAATCCTCAATGCATGCACGGGCTACAAGACTGCCCATCGAATGGCACACGAGCACGACACGGCGCTCGGGATGATCGATTGCCAGCCGGCGCAGTTCGCTGGAAAGCAGCTGCGCCGATTGCAAGATGGTATGGTCGTTCGGATAAGCGAAGTTGCCGCAGGGAAATTCCGCTTCGCGGATCGGCACCATCATCGCCACGTTTTGCGCGGGCGTCGAATTGAAGCCATGCACGAGAATGACAATCGGCTTGCCGGCGGGAACTTGCTGCCATCCATCATCGAACTCGATCCCGTAGCGCTCCAAATCGGATTTGCGGATTATCCGTTGTCGCAACCAGTTTCGCGCACGATACCGTTTGCAGCTGTCCGACGAGCGGGCCGCGGCGCGGGCAAGGAGCTCATTGGCGTTCGGCGCGTCGGCAACGATTACTGGAGCCGCCTCCATCCGGCCGAGCTGGCCCGCGTGAAAACCCGCGATCAGAATCAAGACGCCAAGCTTTCGCCAGATTCCAGCCACGCGTTCGACTCCTCGCGTCCGCCGAAGAAACTGATGCAGTGCTTACTTATTACGTTCTGAGCCACGTCGCGGTTTGTCAATGGCCGCCGGAAGCACCGCGTACCGCCACAGTCGATGACTATAAAACGTGAGCCGATTATGACTTAGTGTTCGCTGTGCTGGGAATTTGAATCTGCGCCCGCCGCGTCGCTATCTACAGACAGTTCTTCAACTGGCTGTGTCAGGCGGATGTCCAATTCATCGCCGACATCAGGCGCCGCGGCGCGGAATTCGTCGGGTGTGCTGACTCGCTTTGTGCCGACGTGGCTAATGAACATCCCGGGCCGAATACCAGCCCGCCAGGCTTCGCTTTCTGGCTCTACTTCACTCACCAGCACGCAGCCTTGCGGATCGAAAGCGCCCGAGGCGATTGCTTCCATGAGCGCCGGACCTTCGAGAGCCGTCGCGTAATCGACTCGGATTCCCCGCCATGAATCAGGGCGGTTGGTCGCAATCGTTTTTCCCGTGACGGCGAGTTTGGCAACCGTAGCTTTCGTCGTGGCGGCACGCCCGCCGCGCTGGTAATCGATTGTTATGGGAGTGGACGGCGGTAGCATGCTCACGGCCAGTTGCATTGAGTCGATGTCGCGCACTACTTGCCCGGCGACTCGCGTTACGATATCGCCCGTTTGCAAGCCGGCGCGGGCAGCGGGCGTGCCAGGGAAGACGTCGCCGACCGTTACGTGCTGGAATCCAACCATGGCGGCGCGATGCTGCGCGCGGCCCGGCTCGCTGGGGAAATTGTCGAAGGTGATGCCCAGCATGCCGTATTCCACCTCACGGCCTTCTTTGAGCACCTCGATGATGCGCCGGAATGTAGCGTTGATGGGAATGGCATAGCCGGCGGGCTGTTCGTGGCCGGCGATTGTGGCCGCTGTCGTCGTGATGCCCACCAACTCGCCCTGCATGTTGATGAGTCCAGCGCCGGCGGCGCTCCAACCCAACTTCGCGTCGGTTTGAATGAGTGTGCCGAGGTGGTGGAGCGTGGTGCGGTAGTCGCCGTTTGGACCCGGTGCATCGTTAAGATTTGTGTTGGCGGCCGCCTTGCGGGCGAGATTCGCAACGATGCCCCAACTTGCCGTCGACTGGCCGTCGGATTGGATGGCAAATGGGTTGCCAATGGCGACGACGAACTGGCCTTTGCGAAGTTTTTGTGCGTCGCCCAGTCGAATGGCTTGGAAGGAGGCCGGCCGCCGCGGAACCGTGTCCGAATTGCCCGCTGGCTGAATCGGGGTCGCCGGCTGGATCGCGAGAACGGCCAGGGCACTGCGCGGGTCGGCGGCGTGGATGACAGCGTCGTGCGTTTTGCCGTCGATCGTCGTGACGGCGTGCTGATCTCCTTCGCGCACGGCCAGGTAATGCGTCAGCACCAAGCCTGCTGGATCAATGACGACGCCGGCTCCGGTAATCGATCCGGTCGAGCCTGCTAAGCCGTTATCGCGCAGGTCTTGAAAGAGGTTTCGACCGAAGTCCTCGGAATTGTCATCGGAATTTGAGGCCGCGGACCGCGAGATAGCCACAACGCTCGGCTCGGCGCGGGCGATTGCCGCGACAAGCGCCCGCTCGATTGCGGCAACGGCAGCGGCGCCGTCGCGATCGGACGGCGATTGGGCCGAGGCAATCGCCGGTCCGATCGCGGACGTGATGACCTGCAAAACGATGACAAGTAGCGTTTTCACAGCATGCCCAGCAGGTGCCTCGAGCCGAGCGGCCCACGTAATCTCGGACTGGCGCCGCTAGGTGAAAGTTCCGGCTCGGCTCGCCGCTCGGCTGAGCTCGCGCCGAAGCCGGACCTACTCCGCTGCGGCCTCACTCTCGTCGCTGCCGGCGGATCGGACAAGGGCCGCGTGGCCGCCAGCCGCCAGGACCTTTTCCTTGATCTCTTGGGAGATTTTTGGATTCTCCGTCAAAAACAGCCGGGCCTTTTCTTTGCCCTGGCCGAGCTGCAAGTCGCCGTAGCGGAACCATGCGCCGGTGCGGCCGACGATCTTTTGTTCCATGCCCATGTCGAGGATATCGCCCTCGTAGCTGATGCCGTCGGCGTGGAGCATGTCGAACTCGGCGGCCCGGAACGGCGGGGCGACCTTGTTTTTGACCACTTTGGCTCGCACGCGCTGGCCCACCACGTCTTCGCCCTCTTTCAGCTGGCCGATGCGGCGCACGTCGATGCGGCAGGAAGCATAGAACTTCAGCGCCCGGCCGCCGGGTGTCGTTTCTGGGCTGCCAAACATGACGCCGATCTTCTCGCGGATCTGGTTGATGAAGATCAGGCAGGTGCGGGACTTGGAGACGCTGGCGGTGAGCTTCCGGAGGGCCTGGCTCATGAGCCGGGCCTGCAGGCCGACGTGCGTGTCGCCCATCTCGCCCTCGAGCTCGGCCTTGGGCACGAGCGCCGCGACCGAGTCGATCACGATCACGTCGAGGCTGGCCGAGCGGACCATCATGTCCGCGATCTCGAGGGCCTGCTCGCCGCTGTCGGGCTGGTTGAGGAGGAGGTCGTCGA
>DASXWB010000708.1:0-3979 GCA_036503915.1 Lacipirellulaceae bacterium
GGCTTCGCAAGAATCACGGCGATCGCCGGTGGCAATCCGAAATTCAGCCCCGGCGCCGCGTCGGTCACGGAAATACGGAATCGCCCCAGCGAATGCTGCCCGTCGACGAAATTCTGATGCAATGTAAACTCCAGCATGCGGCCCTTCACTCCTTCGAGCGGCGAGGCCAGTTCAAACGTGGCCGCATGATCGCGGCCCATCTGCGGCGCAATTGCCCAGCCATTGTCGGTTTCGGCCGTGGTGTTGCCATCCACGGCAGTCGTTACGTCATATCCACCCTGGCTGGTCGTAGCTTGGGCATTCTGTAGCTTGATGTCTGTGAAACCTGCCGCCTCGGCCGCGAACAGCCGCACCGCATCGAGCGGCAGCATGCTCTCCTCGCCGTGCACGAAGATGCGCAGGCCGGTCAGGTCAGCGTCTGCCGAAATCGCAATTGGAGTAGGGATCGGGCCGCCTTCACCAGCCTGCAGCGTACGCCGCACCGAGCGCGCATCGTCGAACGCCGATGCATTGGCCGTGGACCACTGAACGGTAACGCCGACCGCCGATCGGACGCCAGTTACGATCTCCAACAAATACGATCCGGCCGGCTCTTTGAGCGTAGTCGTGATCCCGGCTGGCTGCCGGGCTCCGAATAAATACCGCATGCCCGATTCCGCGGTGACTTTTGCCCCTTCTTCCGCGTGCCACAGCTCATCAGTGCCGGAAAAATCCCAACTTTTCACCAGCTTGGTCGGACCGGTGCCGGGCAGCCAGCGTGCGGCGAACTCGGTAACCACAAAGTTTCCGCTGCCAGCGCGGCCGGGGCCGCGGTTTGGCAGCCGATCATCGGCCAGCGGCTCCAGACGAATTCCGGTGAGGCGCTCCAGCGGAATCGGCGCAACGAATCGATACGAACCCTTCGCTTTGTCACCTTCGACAAAAACTGAGCCATCGTCTTGCCGCGAAAACATCGCGCGATAGCTGGCGTCCAGTTCGACCGGGCTTAACACATGCCAAGGCGTCTTGTCGCTTTGGGCCGCTTCCCACTCTGACATCTTTGCCACAACAAGTTTGTCGTGCTCCGCAAGGGCCGCCTGGGCCTTGGCGATTCGCTCTGCGCGCTCGCGCTCATCGCGGGGCCGACGCAGCTTTACGATTTCGCGGTAGGCCTCGATTTCGGCCTGCAGTCCGGCGATGCGGTTTTGCCGCTCGATCTCGCGCGCGGCGATTTCGGGTGACAATTCCTTGGCGTACGCTTCGAGCGCTGCCACCAGGGCCTCATGATCCTTGTCCAATTGCTCGAACATCGCGGCTGCCCCGCTGACTTCATCCGCTTTGCCGGGTCGGCTCAAGAACTGCAGAAAGAGTCGATTGACTAGCTCGGCATTGTCGGGGATCTCGGCGACCAGCCTGGCCACCTGATTGCTGGGATCGCTAATCGCGTCGCCGACCGTCGGGCCGCTGACAAGCGCCATCACCGGCCCAAGCTGCAAACTGCTCGTGCGCTCGCATTCGCACGCGCTCTCGCGCGCCGGCCGGCCTAAATTCCCAAGAAAGCCATCGGGCAACTCGACGCCGACGTCCGGCAGCGTCGCGGCGCGCGTGCCAGGCGACACTCCGGGGAACGCTGATGTCGCGCCGGTCGCGCGATAAATCGCATCATAGAGCACCTCGGCCGGCAGCCGTCGGGCCCGGGCGTGTGAGAAGTTGATCTGGTCGTCCTCGTTCCAACGGTTTGTCTCCACCGAGAGCTGGTATGTTCGCGATTTACACACAAGCGCAATAACGTGCCGCGTATTGAAGCCGCTTTTAATGAACTCGTCAGTGAGAAAGTCAAGCAGCTCAGGATTTGTCGCGGGGTTGCCTGCACGGATGTCGTCAAGCGGCTCGATGATGCCGCGGCCGGTTAGATAGCCCCAAATGCGATTCACATAACTGCGCGCAAAGTATGGGTTGTCCGGCGAGGTAATCCATGCGGCCAGTTGTTGGCGCCGCGATGCGCCATCCTTCGTTTCATGCTTGCACTGGAAGGGAAACTCCGGTGCGGTTACCGCCCCAGTGCGTTCATGTTTCACGTCGCCTTGCGGGAGATCGGCCACGATTTCATACAGCGGCTGCCCTGACTCGACGGCCGTGCCGCCGATCATTGCATCGCCGCCGGCCGGGTCCTTGCTTAAACCCACCTGCGCAAAGTACGCCGTCAGTTCGTAATACTGATCCTGGGTCCAGCGCTCAAACGGGTGGTCGTGGCACTTGTTACAGTTAAACCGTGTGGCCAGGAACAGGTGTGTCGTGTTCTCCATGAGCGCCTGCGGAGAGCGCAGGATTTTGTAATACGCCGCGGCCGGGTTGTCTTTCGTTGAACCTGTGGCCGTGAGGATTTTTCGCACAAACTCGTCGTAGGGCGTGTTGGCGGCCACTTCGCCGCGAATCCAGTTTCGTAGCGCGACGGCTCCCTCCACCCCCAGGAACTTGCGGTTGACCATCAAGAGGTCGGCCCACTTGTTTGTCCAGTATTCGATATAGTCGTCGCTGCCGATGAGCTCGTCGATTAATGCGTCGCGCTTGATGCGCGTTTCGCGCGGGTCGTCGACGAAAGCCTGCACCTGCTCTGGCGTCGGCGGCAGGCCCGTGAGGTCGAGATACACGCGCCGGACAAACTCGTAATCGTCCGCAAGCGACGAAGGAAGCGTCTTGGTGCGCTGCAGCTTGACGGCCACCAGCTCATCGATGCGATTGTTCGCCGGCGGCTCCTCCCACTCAAAACCCGTGCGATCGCCCATCACGGTGAGCGTCGTCGCTGCGTAATTCCCTTCGTAGCGCACGAGCACGGCCGCCTCGCCGCGCCGTAATGCCTCCAGAAGCCCCGGCTGCTCCGGCACCGCCTTCACGACATCCGTGTTGCTGCTTTCCAAAAAAGCTTCGCGCGTCACGTCGCGCTCTGCGCCATCAGAATAAACCGCGACGACGCGAATCTGCTGCAGCGAACCGATCGCTTCGACCACAGGATTCGCAGGCGTGATTTCAAGCCGCGTTACTCGCGATGATGTAATATCAAGGCGGGCCCCATCGGCGATCCACTGATGAATCGCTTCGTAATAGGGGCTGCCCGGCTTGATAGCTTGCCCGCCTTCGTGCGGCACAGCCGCCGTGGGCTTGAGCAGCATGAGACTATCGGCCGGTGAAGCCACGTTTACACGGCGCGCGGCCAGATCGTCGGTAAGCGCTCGCACGTCGAGGATCGGGTCGTAGCCGCGAAGCGACAGCTTGAAGCCGTTTTTTCCCGCCTGTGCCCCGTGGCATGTACCCGCATTGCACCCGGCGCGGGCGAGAACGGGACTAATATCGCGAATGAAGTCAGGCCGCGACGGGCTGTCGAGGTTCGCCACCTGAACGTCCGCTGTCGCCGTCTTATCGCTCAGGTTCGCAGTCAACACGGCCGCACCATTCGTGCTCGGCATTGCCAGGCCGGCTGAATCGACCGCAGCCACCGGCGCCGATAGGCTGTAAGCCACTTCACGACTCACATCCACTTTGGCTCCGGACGCCAACTCAGCCGTTACGACGATTTGCGCATATCGCGCAGGCCCGTCGAGATTGATCGCCTTCGGCTCGATCAAAAGTGATACAACGGCATCGTTAGGGGGCAGCGGAGGCTGATTCAGCGGTGGGTGAGCGCTTCCGAGTCGCGGAACTGCGCCTCGGAGAGCGTCGGCCACGATTCCAGTAGAATTGTCACTCTTACTTATCTCGACCGGCGAGAACGATGCCAAAACGGTGCCGCTCTGCGAATCGATGATTCGCACTATTCCATCACCGCCCGCCGCCGCGACTCGGTCGCCGCTCGGGCTAAGCGCCACGGCGTATATGCCGCCTTGCGCCACTTCAAGTTTAGAAGATGGCTGAATGTTCGCGTCGTAATGCTTCTGCAGTTGCGTTTTCTCTTCCTCACTGTGCTGATATGTCGGTTTGTGAAGGATGGCTTGGACTTCTCCGG
>DASXWB010000709.1:0-4111 GCA_036503915.1 Lacipirellulaceae bacterium
CTTGTCGCTCCGAAAGCCTTTGAAGGTCAAGCCATCGACGGGCAGGTTCGCCGGCAACTTGAGTCGCTGTTGAAAGTGGAGCTCTCGTTCGCGAGTCGCGTAGCGGATCTGAACGATGGCGAGCGGCGTGCGCTAGTTGCCGCCAGCGTCGAATGGCTCGACAAATTCGTCGCCGATTTCGGCAAAAACATGGATCCGAACCAACGGCTTATTTTGCAGCGGGGCGCCCAAGGCCATGCAGTTTGGGGCAGGCAGATGGGCGACAATCCACGCGAGTCGATTCAACGCGGTGTGGCCCAAGTCGTCGGCGCCACTTTGCCCAAAGATAAAGTTGCCGCATACCGCAGCGAATGTGCCAAACGTGATGAGTTTTATCGCGACGTCACGATTGCCAATCTAGTCGAGCGGTTGGATGAAAAGTTAATCCTTACCGCCGAGCAACGCGGGAAAATCACCGAGGCGCTCGTCGAGAATTGGGACGCCAGTTTGGTTCCGCAAGTCGAAGTGTTTATGGTCCGAGCCGATGCTCTGCCGGGCGCCGTGGAAATGTGGATTCGCCCGGAGCTCAGCGAGTCGCAGCGCCGGGTGCTCAACCGAATGAACAAACTGCCTCAACGAGTGTTCTTTGGCAACGTCGAATTTGGCGGGGAAGGCGAAGTCATTGACGACATTGATTTGAACGTGCAGTCGCCTCTGGCGGTTGACGGACCGCCAAAATGAGCATTGGATTCAGCCCTGATTCCACCCCCGAACAGTGGTTTTCTATGTATTGGCTCCTGTGCAAAAACACGTTCCGCTCGTTGTTGGCGGTAATGGTTATCGTGGGCGTGGTTCGCGGCGCAGAGTTTGTTGTCGTCGAAGAGGGCTTTGAGTTGAGCGACGCGCAATTCAATCAGTGGGTTTACGGCTCGAACCGTGCCGGAATCGATGCCGATTCCGAAATCGCGGTGGCGGTACAGGCGGTCGATCGCGCCTGCCAGCTGACGGAATTGCAACGGGAAAAGCTCCTCCTGGCCGGCCGTGGGGACTTCGCGCGATTTGGTCAGCGGGTCGACGAGATGCGGGCCAAGTACACGGATAAAATGCACGACCAGAACGACATCGGGCGAATCCATCAGGAGATCCAGCCTCTTAATGTCACGTACCAGGCGGGGCTGCTTGGTCCATCATCGTTGTTTGACAAGGTTTTGCGCGGAATGCTCGCCCCGGAGCAGTTAGAAAAATACAACGCAGAGAAGGAGACTAGGAATCAAGCCCGTCACGATGCCAAAGTGCGCTTGTTTGTTGCGTCTCTCGAGCGCCGCTGTCCTTTGAAGGATGAGCAGCGCTCGGCGCTCGTCGAATTGCTGCTCGCGGAAACGCGACCGCCGACGCGATCAAGCCAGTTCGATCACTATGTTGTCCTCGTGCAAGCAGCCCGCATTTCCGACGAAAAGTTCAAGACGATCCTGGACGCTGAACAATACCGTGTCTTTGCCAAAACGCTCGAGCAGGCGCGGGCAGTCGAACCGCATCTTAAGCAGCAAGGGGTTCTGCCGTGACGGCGAATCACGTAGTGCCGGCCGCCACCGGCCGCCGTGAATCGCGCGATGGAACCGCAATATGTTACTGGACTGCAAAGCCACACGCAGCCGTAAAACGGCCGTGATTGCCGCCGCGCTGGCAAGCATAGTCGGCAATTGCGCTGATTTTCTTCATGCCCAGGATCTCCCCGATCATGTCGGAGAAGCAATCCCGCGCGACATTCGTGAGATGTATGACCGCGGCCTCCAATACCTCGTTAAAACTCAATCCGAAGAGGGCGATTGGCGCACCGGTCAACAGGGCCCGGGAACTACCGGCTTGGCACTGATGGCGTTCCTTGCCTCGGGGGAAGACCCGAATTTCGGCCTGTACAGCAACCCGGTCCGAAAGTCCGTTCGCAGCATCATTCGAGCACAGGACCCCCGCACCGGCTACTTCGGCAACAGCATGTATCATCACGGCTTTGCCATGCTGGGGCTGGCCGAAGCGTATGGCAGTGTGGACGATCGAAATCTGTGGCCGGCCGGCGAACCGGGCGGCCGTTCGATTGGCGCCGCCTTGGAGCTGGCTGTTCGAGCGGCTGTCACGTCGCAAAAGAAAAACTCGTTCGGTGCCTGGCGTTATTCGCCGGACTCGCCGGATGCCGACACGTCGGTGAGCGGGGCCGTATTGGTAGGACTCTTGGCGGCGCGTAACGCCGGCATCGACGTACCCGACGAGGCTATTGATCGCGCGATTTCATACTACCAATCGATGACCTCCGATACCGGCGGCGTCGCGTACAGCGGCATCGGCGACGGAGGCGAATCGATCGCACGCATATCGATCGCCTCACTCGTGTATTCGATCGCTCGCCGGAAAGATTTGCCACAGCACCGGGCCACGCTCGACTATCTCACACAGCATCTCGAGGATTTTGGCAACAGTCCTTACCGCGAATACACACTGTATTACCAGGCGCAGGCCCTTTTTCAAGGCGACGTCGCCGCTTGGGAAAAATGGAACAAACTGCTGGTGCGGCAGCTCAAGCAGCAGCAACAACCGGACGGCAGCTTCCCCGGCCAATTCGGGGCGGAACTCGGGACGTCGATGTCGCTCCTGGCGCTCGCGCTGAATTATCGCTTGCTGCCAATCTATGAGCGTTGACTGAAAATGAAATCTCGCCTACGCATCGTGTGGTCCGGTTTCCTCCTGCTTCTTGCGGTGGCTGCGACCAACGTTCGAGCGGATGCTCCGAACGCCGCAATGCTCTATTTGCACGACGGCGATTTTTTTTCTGGTCGACTGGCAGATTGCGAGGAAGCGGGTGTGTTGCGCTGGCAGATGCGGGGCGCGACAATGCCGTTCAGTTTTCCCGCCACCGAACTGCGTGCCGCGTATTTTCCGCCGCCGGAGGCACTCCCCGACGCCGCAGGCGATTATTTGATTGAGCTCTCCAACGGCGACTTGTTATACGGTTCACTTGCAAGCGTCACGCCCGAGCATTTCGAGTTCGAGACGGCCCAGTTTGGGCGACTTCGCATGGCGCGAGAGGAAGTTAGCCGCCTCGTGCGAAGGGACGACGCGTCTCAAAGCGAATATCGCGGCCCCAACGGCCTGGCCGAATGGCAGTCGGGCGAAGAAAACCAATGGCGCGAGGAAGCCGGCCGATTGATCACAAATACGGCTCGCGCCCGAGTGCAAAAGAGACTCTTGATCCCTGCCAAGGCGCGCATCGAGTTCGACATCGCCGGCGGAAGTGACTTGGAATTCGCATTCATTTTGTCCGCTGGCACGTCCGATGCGGAACTCGAACAAGGCTATCGCTTCGAAGTGTGGCAAAGATCGCTCGTCATGCTGCGCGAATTGGAGAACCGGGCCGACATGACGGTCGTTTGCGAGCTGGATGCCAGCGGCAACCGCGCCCAGTTCGAAGCCCTTCTCGATCAGGAGCGAGGCACGATTTCGATCCATGCGCTCGATGGCAAGCGGCTCGCTGCGATTGAAGTGCCTCCACAAAACGCGGGCGAGTCGAAGTCGATGCAATGGATTACCCTGCTCAACGGACGGGGCGAGCTGCGACTCGAGCGGCTAGCGATTGGCCACTGGAATGGTCGACTGCCGCCGCAAATCGAGGCCGACAAGCCAGGGCTATGCCAGACTGATGACACCGTCCTCTATGGCGATATTATCGGTTACGATGCCAAGCTTGAGCAATTCGTGGTGCGGACCCCTGAATTGGAAGAAACGCGAGTCGACGCTGATCACGTTGCCTGTATCTTCACTTCTTCCGCCGCGATGTTATTCGATTACCCGTTCCGCGTCGGACTGCACGACGGCAGCCGCATCAGCGGCGAGTTGACGAAAGTCGCTGAGGGAACAATCTATCTTTCGCGGGGCGGTTTCGAAGGGCCGCTTGCCTGTGAAGTAAGCCGCGTCTTTGCGATCGTCGGCCTGCAACAGAGCAATAGTTCGGCAGAATCCCGTCCATTAACCGGCTGGCTTGAACTCGACGGAGTACGTTCCCACGGTTCACTGCTCGCGGCGACGGCTACGGCCGGGAACACGTGTCTTGTCTGGCAGCCGCGGCTGAGCACAACGGGCAGCC
>DASXWB010000710.1:0-1607 GCA_036503915.1 Lacipirellulaceae bacterium
TGCACGTTTCGGCATGGATGGAGAACAGGCCGATTCGCCAAGAGGTTGGCATTGACTTCACCGCCGTGCGATGACAAACCAGCACCCGAGACTGCGCAGCCACGTCCGCAAGGGCAAGAACGGGAAGACGCGCGTTTATTATTTTTACGACATGCGCCACGCTGGCGAGCCGGACATCGCCCTCGGGTCTGACTATGCCGAAGCACTGCGCCAGTGGGACGCCATCCACAATCACAAGCCGCGGATCGCCGGCACGTTGCAGGAGGCGTTCGAGAAGTTCGAGGCCGAGGTAATTCCGACCCTCTCGGCCGGAAACGCAAAGAACTACCGCAGCCATGTCGCTGCCATCAAGCCACCGATGGGCAAGGCCACGTGGGCAATGATCGACCAGCCGGCGCTTTGGGCCTACTACGACCGCCGAACGAATAAGGGTCAGGCGAAGAAGGAAATCAAGACGCTTGGCTACATCTGGAACTGGGCGCTGCGCTGGGGCATGACCCGCCTGCCGAACCCGACGACAGGCATGCGAATCGACGGGTATGGAGCGCGCGAGTTCGAAGTCACCGATGATCTGTTCGGGGCGGTCTATGCCCAGGCCGAGCCGATGCTGAAGGATTGCATGGATCTGGCGACGGCGACAGGCATGCGCTTGACCGACTGCCGGCAAGTGCAGCTACCCCGCGGCGACGTGCTGCACCTAAAGGCCAAGAAGACGAGGAAGAAGACCGACTTCGACCTGAGTCTGTCGCAGGTGCTGCCGGCCCTGATCGAGCGCCGCCGAGCGCTTTCGGGCGCGCTGCATACCATGCTTTTGTCGATGCCGGACGGTAAGCCGGTTACTGTGGCGATGCTTCGCGGCGCATATGACCGAGCCCGCGAGCGCGCAGCCATAGTGGCCTACATCGCGAACGACGACGAGTTTGCCCGACAGATCAAGTCGATGATCCTTCGGGATTGTCGCAAGCGCGCCGCCGACTTGGCAAGCGATCTCTCCGAAGCATCGAAGCTGCTTCAGCATTCGAGCGAGGCCGTGACGGCGATCCACTATAGAACCCGGCCCACGAAGGTGCGGCCTGTGCGTTGATTGTGTAGTTACAAAATAAGCGACCGCAGGGCTTGCTTTTCTTTGATTGCGCATATACATTTAATTCACACCAATCGGAGCCGAAATGAACACAGCCAACACCTACAAGCGCTTCAAGATGCTCGGCATCTCTGACCGCTGCGAGTGCGACCAGTGTGGCAAGACTAACCTCCGCATGACCATCGTCCTTGAAACAGAAGCCGGCGACGTTCTGCACTACGGCTCCGATTGCGCCGCCACCGCCCTCAAGCAGCGCTACATGGGCAAGCGGTATGCGATCAGCCGCGAAGCGGCTCTCAGCATGGCCCGCCGCGCCAAGTCAGAAGCGGTCTACGTGGAGGCGGCATGAGCAGGGTGGTAGTCGACTTGCTATCGACTCTCGACTACTGCACCAGCTATCACTGCCCCGGCGACTGTGGGCAACCGCACAACCAAGACGAGCGGGCCTCATATGCCGCGAGCGTGCTTGAGGCGTGGGACACGATGTTCCCGGAGGATGCAAAGAAGAAGGTTGCGCCGGGGA
>DASXWB010000711.1:0-8009 GCA_036503915.1 Lacipirellulaceae bacterium
AGAACTCGGCCGTGCGATGGAAATCCTTGAGGAATGTCTTTTTGTGGAACGCCGGCTTGGCCTTGATCAGCTGATTGTTGACCCATTGCAGAATCGCGTTCTCGCTGAATGCGAACGGATATTGCAGCGGCTCTTCGATCGTATAGTCGGCGTTGCCGCGCGTGCTGTTGACGTTGGTGATTGAATGGCAAACTGAGCACGTAATTCCGGCGTGGGCCGTCGGATGGTTGATCGTATCGAATTTCGGATCGTCGAAAGCGCCGCTGAAGAAAGGCACCGGGTCGTGGCAGCCCGCGCACCAGCGCGAAGCCTGCACGTTGCCGTCGCGCTTCAGGGCGACTTCTCGCGTTTCGGTGACGCTGGCCATGTAGGGCTCGTTATTGAACGAGCTGAAGCGATGAACGCTCTCGCTCCAGGCCGCGTGCACGTCGGCGTGGCACTCCCTGCAGTATTGGTCGTTCATCAGCGTGGCTGCAGGAATGAAGTTGCCGGATGCTGTCCGGGCCAGCGACGGCTCAAAATATTTCACACCGGAGTCCGGCCCGATCGCGAACCAGTTGCGCGGGTCCTCCGCGTGCAGCCAGAGCATTGCGAGCACGACCGCTCCGACGAGCGCGGCATAGCTCAGTCCGACGCGCCACTTAATTCGAGGCCCGGCCAGCCGATGCAGCCAGTACAACCACGCCGCCACGATCGGGCAGGCCACGTGCAGCCAGTAAACTGTCGATCGCGCAAGCGGCTGCCTCAGATCAAAGCCGCCGATGCGCATCAATAGAATGCCCGTGACCAAGACGCCGATCGACACGGCGAAGAGTGCATAACCGATGCGGATCGCGCGGCGATTCCGGCGATTCCGCGATGCTGCCAGATGCGCGAGCCCGAAGACAATGAACGGAACAATCAGCACCAGCCCCAGGACCAGGTGCCCCAGAAACATGTACTGGTAGAAATAGTCTTGATACGTGCGGCCGCTGAACCACTCCAGCGCCGTGATCGCGGCCAGGTAAGCGGAATTGGCGCTCAGCACCGCCACCAGCGCAAAGATGAAATAAAGCAACTTGCGCAGCCGCGGCCCGACGGCGCGCACGTATTTCCTTGGCGGCGAGGCAGGAGGTTCCGGACGAATTGGCGTTTCCGACATGAATCGATCTCAAGTCCGCGCGGCCGAATATGTTCGCTCGGGCGCGACGCTGGCGGTTTAGCTGAAGGCTCTGCAAAACGCGGCGCGCGATCCAACCCTGAACCGCAAATGCACCTCAGTCGCCGCGATGCCACAGAATAGCGGCTAAGCGCGGGGCGGATGGTAGATCGATGCCGGGAACCCCTTCGCGCTTTTTGCGTTCGTCCGGCAAGTGCCTCCCGCTTGGCACGCGCATTCCACCAATGTGACGCCGCCGCTTTGAAGAACCGACTTCATCGGCGCAAATGAGATGTCGCCCGGAGCGGGCGCTGCCGGTTGCTCCGGGACGCGAGTGCAATAGGGGCCATTGCAGGGTGACTCGGGAGACTGCCTTGTAATTGCGTCACGTGCCACAGGGCTGCTCGTAGCATGGCCGGCGGTCGTCGGCTTAACGCCATGCTGCAGCCAGTCGCCGCACGACGCGTACGCTCCGGAAGCTGTCATCGTGAGCAGCATCCACGATGCTCCGAATATTGCCGACGCGCAGCGCTGGACCACGAAAGTGACTCCTGACGGAGCAGAGCGGCGACTGGAGGTCGCGTATTAGACTAGGTCGGTCGTCAGTTTTCAGCCTATCGCTGGCGGAATGGAGTGTCAACGATTTCGGCCCGGAATGGGTTGCCCGTCAGCATCGATAAGTCCATTTAAACAAGTGACTTAGCGTCGACGTCGCCTCCGTCACGGTCGCTACGCGCGGGCAAATCACTTGCAATCTTTTGTGCACCCAGTACAGTGACTTTTTGGGGCTTGGCGGCGGAAAGCATCGCGATTTCTCGTCAGAAGGCCATGCACTGCTCAGTGCGCTACCGCTCGTTTGCTGATGCGCTGATTCTGTTGCTGAGCTTTGTGCTGCTGCAGACTGCGTCGGAAATGCGCGCCTTCGCATCCTGCGGCGACTGGTTGGTACACTCCGGCCAGTCCCATAACAGCGCACAGCAGGCAATGAGCGACGCCAATTCGGATGCCTCCAATGCCAATTGGATCGACGATGCCACCGCTTCAAACCAGGACTCGATTCCGTTGCCCTGCAATGGCCCATTCTGTCGCAGTGTGCCGACTAAACCAGTGCCTACTGCTCCGCCATCGACCGTGAACCCGTCCGATAAGCTGCTGCTGACTGCGCAGGATATTCTGTGCGATCCACACAGCCGCTGGTCGTTCATGCACAGCGCTGTCGCCGCGCATTCGCTTCGCGGATTTCCGGTGGATATCGAGCACCCTCCGCGCGCTTAGTAAATCTCTTTTCAGCCTGCCACCTCACAGCGGTCGTGCTGCGCATAGCTGGGTTGTCGCTCTTTACTTGTGCGGCGGAAGCGACCGGCATAGGCGCGCCACATAGTTCATAGCTTGAGGGAAGTTGACCGATAACTCGGCCGGTCAGCGAATCCATGTTGAATGCTCCGGCAATTATATCGGCCGCGGAGCGCGTTCAAGTCAAAATCGGAAAGGGTTTCATGATATCCACGCCACGACCGCCTCGCGGTTTTACGCTTGTGGAGCTACTTGTCGTCATCGCGATCATTGGAGTGCTGGTCGCTCTACTACTGCCGGCAATCCAGGCGGCGCGCGAAGCGGGGCGGCGGAGCCATTGCCAAAACAACCTCCGGCAAATTGGGGTGGCGATGCATAATCACGTCGACTCGCACCGCGTGTTTCCCACCGGTGGAGCGGAGTCTTATGCCAAAATCGAGAACTACGTAGCGGGCGGTAAACCCTACGGCCCCGACAAGCAAGGGCTCGGCTGGGCGTATCAGATACTGCCGTATCTTGAGGAGGGAGCGGTCCAGGGATTGGTGAAGCAGGACCAGTTACAGGCCGCGGTGATGCCACTTTACGTGTGTCCGTCGCGGCGAAGCGTGTCGGCCGCCCAGGTCAGTGTCGCCAGACTCGGGGACAAACAAGTTTTCTTGATCGACTACGCGTCGGCGCAGCCTTGCACGGTGGAATGTCCCGCCGGTAGCCCGGGCTGTGAAGACTCGCCGCTTCGTTACGATCCGCGCGATTCGGTGCCTCTAACTCCCACGAACTATGAATCGAACTGGCCGTCGCTGTGGGGCGGCAAGAATATGAACTTCAAGCTTCAGGCCCACTACCAGGTGTACGACGGAGTGATCGTGCGCTCTGGGTGGCGCCGCGATGATCCGCTCTACACGCACGGCACGCCGGGTGGCGGCGTGTTCCTGACGGGCGTTCCGCAGCCAACGAAATTTGCGAAGATCACGGATGGAACCAGCAAAACGTTTCTTCTCGGCGAGAAGTACGTACGTTCTGATTTGTACGAGGGTGGTGGCACGTCGGACGACCGTGGCTGGAGCGAGGGTTGGGACCTCGACATCATCCGTTCCACTTGCTACCAACCCCATCCGGATGGCGACGGCTTTCAGTACCAGTCGCTCGGGCCGGATGACATCTTCGGTCCGGATAAGGACGTGGTTTACTTCGGATCGGCCCACCCGGGCGGATTCCATGGCATCTTTGCCGACGGGTCGATCCAGACGCTGCGCTACGACGTCGACGTCGTGCTTTTCAACGCACTCGCGACTCGCGCAGGCGAGGAAGTGATCGAAGAATAGTTCCTTCCTAATCGCTAATCAAATGAAATTAATCCGATGGATCACCTCTTGAACCACAACGGGAACCGTATCGTGAATTTGCAACGCCAAAACGATCCATTTCGCTGGAAGCATCTTATAAATTCGTTCTTCCTCCGAGCGCGGCCGTGCATTGCGTATGCCATTCTGGCGTTGGTAGTCATCTGCTCATCAAGAACGGCACAAGGTCAACATTCCGTTGCCCGGCTTTGGGACGAACAAGTGCTGCATGCCATCAGCCAGGACACGGCCCGACCGACCGTCCATGCGCGTAACCTGTATCACCTGTCGACCGCCATGTACGACGCTTGGGCGGCCTACGACGACGTAGCCCGGTCGAACCTGCACCATGAGAAAGCCACGGCGGCGGACATCGAAGCGGCACGCAACGAAGCAGTGAGCTACGCCGCGTTCAACGTCATCAAGCATCGATTCTTTTCTGGACCTGCAGGCGTCGGCCCCGGCCGAGTCGGTACACTCGCGGATATCCGCCAGCAGATGATCGACCTGGGGTTCGACCCCGACAACACGTCAACGGTCGGCAACTCGCCGGCAGCGCTGGGCAATCGCGTGGCCCAGACGGCGATCAACTACGGCCTGGCGGACGGTGCCAACGAGGCCAACAACTATGCCAGCGTTCCCCCCTATACCCCAGTCAACCAGCCGCTGACCTTCGACCTCCCCGGCAACACGATGAACGATCCGAACCGCTGGCAGCAGCTCCACTTCCTGGGCGGGCGCATCGACCAGTTTGGGCGGCCGATCAATGAGGCGACGCAGGGCAACCTGAGCCCGCGCTGGGGAAACGTGAAGCCGTTTGGGATGACCGCCGCCGACCGCAGCGTCAATGGAGTCTATCACGATCAGGGAGCGTTCAGGCAACTTGGCGGGCCCACCGATGCAGCATTCAAAGAGCTCGACGTGTTGGGCGTGATCCGCCTTTCGTCGCAACTCGACCCAAATGATGGAGTGATGATTGATATTTCACCGGCGACGCGGGGAAACACGCCGAACGCGCCGTTTACGGAGAGTTACGACCATGTCGGGCACGCCGTGAATCCATACACCGGTCAACCGTATGCGCCGCAAATCGTCGCCCGCGGTGATTTCGGACGCGTGGTTGCCGAATTCTGGGCCGATGGCCCTCTCTCGACCTCGCCGCCCGGGCATTGGAACGAAATCCGCAACGACGTCACGGACAAAATGGAACAGCTCGGCATCCCCAAGCGGCTCGGCGGCAGCGGGCCAGTAGTGAATGACCTCGAGTGGGACGTCAAGAGCATGCTCGCGCTCAACGGCGCGGTGCACGACGCGGCCATCGCCGCCTGGAACCACAAGGGTTTTTACGACTCGGCGCGTCCGATCTCGTTCATCCGTTACATGGGTCAACGTGGACAATCGAGCGACCCGAGCCTGATGGCTGACATCGGTGGCGGCACGATGGTCAGCACGTATCACCCGGAAGGCTTACCGCTCGAGCCAGGGCTGGTGGAAGTCGTCACCGCCCAGACGACCGCCGCCGGACAGCGGCATGAACATCTGGCCGGAAGAGAAGGAAAGATTGCCATCCGCTCGTGGCAGGGCGCCATCGACGGGGTGGCACCGTTCACAGACCCGAGCCAGATCAGCGGTGTCGATTGGATCCTCGCAGAAACGTGGATGCCGTATCAATTAAGCAGCTTCGTCACGCCGCCGTTTCCAGGTTATGTTTCCGGCCACTCGACGTTCAGCCGCTCGGCGGCCGAAGCGATGACGCTTATAACCGGCGACGAGTATTTTCCAGGCGGCATTTTTGAGTACCACTTCGACCAGGGTTCCGGCATCGACTTCGAATTTGGGCCGTCGACAGCGATGTCGCTGCAGTGGGCCACGTATTTCGATGCCTCGGACCAGGCTTCGATTTCGCGCGTTTATGGCGGCATCCACCCCCCTGCCGATGACTTCTCCGGCCGGCGGATAGGCACCATGATCGGACCGGCGGCGTTTGCGCAGGCGGTTCGCCTGTTCAATGGAGTGCCGGAGCCTTCGGGCTTGCTGCTGGTGCTCGTATGCGCTGCTGGGCTGTTCTGCGGTCCATCGGCGCGTCACCGGCGTTAGGCGTCAGGGCTTGATGTCAGGTCAGAGACGTGCAACACGAGCATGGTATCGAAGCGATCGGTATTTGAATGGTTTCGACCGCTGGCCGCGGCCGCGGTGACGCTATGGTCGAGCATTACCGCTACCAGCTCGGCGTCAGCCGTCGTGTTCACCGACGTGACGACGAGCGCCGGGATAAACTACCTGCAGCATCCGGGCAACGCGCCGGGAGCAGGTTTGTTTCGGACGGGAGGGGCCGCGGCTGCCGACTTTGATAACGACGGCTGGGTGGATCTATTCGCCGCGCGGCTCAACGCACGTCCGCTGTTGTACCGCAACCTGGGCAATGGCACGTTTGAGGATGTTGCCATTTCGGCGGGTTTCACGTCGAGCCTGCTGGCGAACGGACCGGCCTGGGGCGATATCGACAACGACGGCGACAAGGATCTGTATGTCACTTCATCCGGCGGAACTCGATTCTATCTTTACGTGAACAACGGCGACGGCACTTTCAGCGAACAAGCCGCTATGCGCGGAGTTGCCATTTCAGGCGTGTTTCGTTATGGACAAAGCGCCACGTTCGGCGACTACGACGGCGACGGCTATCTGGACATTCACACGAATGATTGGGCCACGGAAATCTCGCTCAGCACGTCGCGCCTGCTGCGCAATCTTGGGGCGGCCAACCCGGGATATTTCGAGGACGTCACGGCCGCGGCAGGCCTCGACGTTTTTCGGCCATCGCGCTTTGCTGACGGTAGCACGGATTCCAACGCATATCGATACTCCTCGACGTTTACTGACCTTGATCGCGATGGCCACCCGGACTTAACAATCGCCGCCGATTTCTTGACGAGCCAGATTTTCTGGAATAACGGCGACGGCACGTTCACCGATGGTACTGCCGCCGCCGGTGTGGGTACCGACGAGGACGGGATGGGAAGCACAATCGGTGACTACGATGGAGACGGGCGATTGGATTGGTTCGTTTCGGCTTTGGTCGACTTGCCCGGCGGATTTCCCCCGCACAGCGGAAACCGGCTGTTCAGGAACAATGGCGATCGAACCTTCGAGGACCAAACTGATCTGGCCGGTGTGCGCAATTCCGGCTGGTCATGGGGCACCACGTTCCTCGACCATGACAACGATCGCGATCTTGATCTGTTTGTTACCAACGGCTGGGACACCACGTCCGGCGACCAATCGCGCTTATACCAGAACGATAGCGGCGTATTTACTGACATCTCGAACGCCGCAGGAGTTACCGACACCGGCATGGGGCGCGGCCTAGTCAGCTTTGACTACGATAATGACGGCGATTTGGACGTCTTCATCGTCAATCACGGCGCGAAGCCGATCCTCTATCGGAACGACGGCGGCAATGAGAACGATTGGCTAAGGATCAAGCTCCAGGGAGCCGCTTCCAATCGAGACGCGATTGGCTCCTTCATCACGGTCGATCCCGACGCCGGTATCGCGGGCGACGAGATGGTCCGAGAGATCAGCGCGGGAAGCAATTTCCTTAGTCACAATGAGCTTACGGCCCACTTCGGCTTGGGTTCGAATGCCGGCAATATTGATGCAATCATGGTCGAGTGGCCAAGCGGGACGGTGCAGCAACTGACAAATGTGTCGCCGAATCAACACTTGAATTTGGTCGAGAATGAATCGGTGCTTGCCGGCGACTACAACTTCGATGGCTCCGTGGATGCGGCCGACTTTGTCGTCTGGCGCAAAACGGGCGAAGGGAACGCGGCCGGTTACGCACTATGGCGTCTAAATTTCGGCGCGGGAATACCCAGCGCCTCCGGCAGTATCGCTGGTTTAACCGTTCCCGAGCCCTCGACGCTCGTTTTACTTGTGATCGGAGCGATTGCTGTCGCGAATGTCGCCGCGCGCGATCACAATAGGCCTCGACCGCCCGCCCGCCGGGACCGCGATTTTGACGCCGACTGAGCGGCCATACGTCAACGCTTGTTCATCGACGTCCAGCACCGCGACCTGCTCTTCGCCGTGCCTTACGACGTATCGCCCGGTTGCCAGACCGCCGAGCCGCAAGAGCGTGGTGTGCTCCGCCGGATTGTCGCTTTCGAGCGCAAAGCGGACCTCGCGCAGATCCTCTTGCAGAATAAGCGGTGTATCGGAAGCGAAGCGGCCGTTGT
>DASXWB010000712.1:0-5714 GCA_036503915.1 Lacipirellulaceae bacterium
ACCGCGGCAAAGGGGCGATCTAGAGGCCGGGCGCGCGGATGAATCTTGTGCTTCTCAGCAGCGATCTTATGGCTGCGTCCCGAATACAGGGAGCGGTGGCAAATTTCGCGGCCCGGTTGCGCACCGTAGCGAACGCCGAGCAGGCGATTTCCGCTTGCGGCGAAGAACTTGTGAGCGTCGTCGTAGTCGATCTTGCGCTGCCTGGTCTTGAAATCGAGCCGCTGGTGAATTCTTTGAAGCGCGCGAGCGCCGCGCCGCCAAAGGTTGTCGCTTTCGGGCCGCACGTTCATGAGAACCGCCTGGCCGCGGCGCGGCAGGCCGGCTGCGACGAAGTGGTCAGCCGCGGCCAATTTTTCGCGCAGCTTGACTCGATTCTAAGCCGCCACACCGTGTAGCTAATCGGTGCGCGGCAGGTTCGCGGGGTTGGCGACATCGGCCGATCGCGCCGCGTCGGATGTGGAAACCTCCGGGACCCCCGTCGTGACGTCCTCCGCGAGCGGCGGCAGGCCGAACTCCGCGTCCTGATCAATGTAGACCTCGCTCGTTTGCACGCCATCGATATCCCGGCGTAGCAGCAAATAGACACCCACGGCAGCCACCCAGAGAAAACCGGCCTGATAGCCTGCGGCCAGCGCCTCCATGAGCCACTTCCAGAACGAAATCGCCCGCCGCGCGCCGTTGCGCATCAGGCCCAGGTCGGCCGCAGCCGCTGCATTGGCATTCGACTCGCTGCTGCCGCGCTCTTCCGCAGAATCGTCGACAGTGTTCGGGTCAATCAATTGCGGGGCATCCGTCGTGTCTGCACTCGCCGTGTCGCCGGCGGCCGCTGCTTCGTCGCTTTGAGTTTCATCCCGGCGAATTTCGCGATCTGCCGCGCCCGCCTCCGAGCGGACGACCTCCTGCATCGTGTAAGGCCTGGCGCCCCAATCGACCGACCAATCTCCCAGCGCGATCGCGGTCGTCGCAAACAGCTTCACAACGAACATGCTCACGATGGCCAGCACAGCGGCGACCAAGACATACCACAATAGGCGCCACGGCCGCTGATATGTGTAGGCGTAGCTGCGGCTCAATGCATCGAAGGCGTCGGTTCCTTCGACGCTGATCGTGGCCCACATCAGCGGCCAACCCACGAGTGCCCCTAGCAGCAAGATGGCCATCAAAAGACCCAGCATGAGGACGAACGGCCAGGCCAGGCCGGCAAGAAATGCGAAGACGCCGATATTCATCAACACTCCGAGAATAGCCAACTGGATCGCAAACACCGCAGCGCCGCCTAAAGCGATAAGAGGTGGCAGGCTGTACGATGGCAGCTTGCCGAGAGCGTGGCTCACGGCGGCGACCGGTCCGGGCGCTTCGTCTCGCGTGAACTTCAGTGCGGCAATTCGCGTGATCGCGCCGCCGACGAGGCCCCACACCAACAATTCCCAAAGCGCGCACAATAATAGAAAGAAGAACACCCGATAATTGACGTCGGAAAACATCCCTCGAAACGGTGCAGTAAAATAGCGCCATAAGTCCACGGGCGCCTCATAGATCCAATTCCACGCCGATTGAAAAACGTCGTACGCGCTTCGGGCCGACATGGCGATATCAAACGCCCGCGAGTTGTCCTTGTCCCAGGCCCAACGGCTCAATTCGGCGCGCCAATCGACCTGCGACTCATCGAGAGTATCGACGGACGTCGCAGCATTAACCCCAGTTTGAGCCTCGATGAATGCGCTATCCGGAAAGAACCAGCCAATCGAGCCGATCGCTCGCCAGCCGAGCGTGGTTGCGATCAGCCCAAGGGCCGCGAGCAGCAGCACGCGCGCCATCAGGGCGATGCGCACACTTCGTGCGAGCATGAGCCACGAAAACAATTCGAACCATGCAACATCGCGAACTTTGGCTGGTTGTTCTGCCATAGAAGCCGTGCCCGGTTTGGCCTGGAGAGCGAAGTCTTTAACGCGACGGGCCGATTATAAACAGCCCGCTAACCGCGTGGCTAGAAGAACCTGATGGTTGCGCGAGTGAGGCTCGCGACCGCGCCGTTCCTCACCGCCGCCGAGTCGATTATGAGGATTTTCCGGAATGGCCATCGCCTTCGACCTGCTCCGGATCGGGCGCTTCATCTGTATCAGGCTCGGGCACCGTCGGCAAGCTGTACGATTCGCCCAGCCAGCGCCCCAGGTCGATCGTGCGGCACCGCTCACTGCAAAAGGGCAGGGCGGAAGACGTGCTTTTTTCAAACTCGCGTTGACAGACGGGACAGCGCATGATTTGAAATCTGTGCAATTATCGACAATCGGGCTGTTCGCTTCAGCGACCAGTTTCACCGCCTAAAATCCCTGCCAGCCGCTCCAGACCAGCCAATTGTAGATCCAGGGGTGCGTCCAAGGGTTCCAAGTCGGATAACTCGCGGAGACTACCGAAAACGTCAAGAGGACAATTGCCAGCGCCATGCCCAGTCGAGAGCGTGCAAGGCGGTCGGCCGCCGGGATCATCGACAAGAGCCACAGCGGCGCACACCAGAACATCCAGCGGAATCCGCTCGTCATTCCGCCATAATTTCGATCGATTTTCGGCCGCAGGCCGATGAAAAACACCAGGCAGACGATGCTCGTGACGGCGACAAGGGCAGCCAGCTCACGCCGGCGCGGATCGCCGGAGCTCAGCCAAATCAGCATGCCGGCGAAACTCAGCAGCCACATGGGCGTGAGCGAGACGATACCATGATGACCGACCAGCGCATGGAGCGCGTACTTCCATTCAGTGGCCTCGCCGCGGTCGATGCCTTGCGGGTTGTTCCAATAGCTTTGCCGCTCCTGCCCGTTGACTGTGTATGTGTAGTGATACCAGTTATCTTCCGAATCTGTACTGCTGCGGTGAAAATAGGGCGGCAGCAAACTCTCGTGGGCGATCCAAGTCGTAGCGAAGTACGCGGCGGCGACTACCGCGACACCCGGCACAAACGCGATCAAGGTTTGCCGCGGCGCATGCCATAACAGCAGTAACCCGACGAGGCCCAAAAACACCAGCGCGGGGAGTTCGTCGGCCACGGTGAAGGCCGCCGCCAGGCCGGCGAACACGAAGTAGCGCCAGCGCCTTTCACCGTCGGCCGTGATGCGCGCCAGGCAATAAATCGTCACCGCTGCGCTCACGGCGCCGATAATGTGATTGTTGAGAACCACGGCGAATGTGTTCAAAAACGTGCCCAGCGTGGCGCCGGCCATCACGAAGATGCGGCCCCAATCGCTTGTGCCAAACCGCTCCACCAGCCGCCCCATCAGTGCGTACATCAGCACGAGCGGCAGGATGTTTGCCGAAACGAGCATGAAGCGTCCGATCTCGTACGGATGTTCGGCAAGCGTCGCGCCGGTGAGCATATGGATCAGCCAATACTCGCCGGCCAAAAGCGTGGCCAGAAGCGGCGGTTTGCTGGAATAGAGATGCAGCTCGCCGTCGCGCCCGCGATGCTGCACCATGTCGATTGTGTCCCAAGTGGGCTGGCCAACGATCTTGTCGATTTCGTACGTGCCGTGCTCCACAAGCGAGCGAATGGTCATCCAGCGGCTGCGGTCGTTCGCGCTGAGGAACGGACGCTGGAGCTTCAGCTCCTTTTTCAGGCGGGCTTCGATTTTCGCCATTTGCGCCTCTAGCTCAGCGCCGGCGACGCCCTGCTCTTCAAGCTTTTGGCTCTCGCGCTGGAGGCGCTCGTTGATTCGAAACGCCTCGAGCTGCACCTTGTCGACGGCGTTTACACTCAAGAGGCGGCCCGTCATATTGCCGACCGCGACCGCGATCAGCACGCAATAAAGGCCCCAGCGGCGGTGGGCAAACCGATCCTCGTGGGGGTCGATCATGGCGCGTCACTGATCTCCGCTGACGGAGTGCTGCGAGGCGTTTGGGCCGGCGGCGTATGTTCGGCAATCGAGTACGTGTCGGTGTCGCGCACCAGGTAGGCGGCGATCATCTCGCCCAACAAGCCAATTGACATGAACTGGGCGCCGATCAGGAACAGAGCAATCGAATAATACAGCGAGGCGGTCTGATGCAAATGGATGTCGTCGAGTATGGATTCGTTCATCCGTGTGACGGACCAGCGCGCCGCGAGATACAGCATGCCCAGGCCGCCGAGCAAAAACGCGATCAGCCCGACCGTGCCGAGCAAATGCTGCGGTCGCTGGCCGTAGCCGACGAGAAACTTCACCGTGAGAAGATCGAGCAGCCCCTTGCTGAGGCGTGAAAGGCCGTACTTGGAGCGGCCGAATCTTCGCGGCCGATGCTGTACGACGACCTCCCCGGTGCGAAACCCCTTGGCCGCAGCCAGCACGGGCACAAACCGGTGCAGCTCGCCGTAGAGTCGAATTTCGTGCATCACTTCGCGACGGAAGGCCTTCAGACCACAATTGTGGTCATGCAAGTGAACGCCCGTGATATGACTCACGAGCCAATTGAAAACGCGCGACGGCAGCACCTTGTGCCAGGGGTCATGCCGCTCGCGCTTCCAGCCGCTGACCACGTCAAAACCTTCGTCGAGCTTGGCCAGCAGGCGCGCGATCTCGGCCGGATCGTCTTGCAGGTCTCCGTCGATAGTCACAATCCGATCGCCTTCTGCTGCTTCGAACCCAGCGCTCAAGGCGGCCGCCTTGCCGAAATTGCGCCGGAATCGAATGCCCAGAATCCGCGCATCATCCGCGGCAAGCTGGCGAATCACCTTCCACGTGTCATCCTTTGAGCCGTCATCGACCATGATGACCTGCAGATCGTAACCATGTGTTACGGCAACCCGATCGAGCTCGCGCATGAGCTGCGGCAGGCTGGCGGCTTCGTCGAAGGCGGGGATGATGACCGAAAGCATTTTGTAGGTTTGACTTTCGGAGTCTGACGTTCTGGTGATTCCTGTCAGGCTAAAAGCCTGGCCTACTTAGCTCTCCGCTCCCTGCTCCGTGCTGCTACATACAGAATACCACACACGGCAACCTCGGTAACTAGCCATACAAGCCGCAGTATCACCGCGGCGACGAGCGAATTGGCTTTTCCGCAAACCGGCACCAGGAGTTGCATCAAGAGCGCATCCCGAACGACAAGGCCGCCGGGCAACATCGACAAGAACCCGGCCACGACGGCAAACGCAACGGCGGCCACGAGGCGGGGCAAGTCTTCCACAGGCTGCGCGCCATCGGCCCCCAATGCGGTCAATGTGGCCCACAGGCTCATGCCGAGCAGTGTCCAGCATACGGTCGCGGCGCCCCACCCGAGCGCCAGCAGGCGCAGGTTGATTCCATCCAGGTTGGCATTGACGTCGGCCGACTTCGAGGCAGATGTTTCCGGCTGAGGATTCGGCTTCATGCGCGCCATGCCGATACGCGCCAGCCGCCGGGCCACCGGCGGCAGTGTCGGCACTCCCGCGGCCGCCGCCATGGCCAATCCAATGACGGCGAGGCGGGCCTCCAGCCTCAACACCAGCGTAGAAAGAATCGCGGCCAGGAACGCGCCCACTGCCATCATCGTCAGTGTTTCCAACAGCGACGTGACCAGCGCGATGCGAATTGACGTTACCCATTTCCGAATGCCGGCCACCCGCAGCACGACCGCCATCGCCTTGCCGGGCACGTACTTGCCGAGATGGCCCATGTAGTAAGCCCGAAGCGTCGCCGGCCAGGGCGCGGGCTGACCGAGTGCAATAAGCGCTTGGTGCCAGAACCAGGCCATCGGCACGAGGCCAATCG
>DASXWB010000713.1:0-7800 GCA_036503915.1 Lacipirellulaceae bacterium
AAAGCTACATCACAGAAGCTTACCGAACGCACGATGTTCACGGAGTTCGGCCAGGTGCTCGGCACGATGGAGTACATGAGTCCTGAGCAATCGAAGTTCAACCAGCTCGACATCGACACCCGCAGCGACATCTATTCGCTGGGCGTGCTGCTCTACGAGCTCCTGGCCGGGTCGACGCCCTTTGAGGGAAAACGGCTGCACGAGGCAGCGTTCGACGAGATGCTGCGGATCATTCGCGAGGAGGAGCCGCCCAAGCCCAGCACCAGGCTTAGTTCGATCGACACGCTCCCGTCGGTCGCCGTCAATCGGCACACCGAAACAGCTCGCTTGAGCAAAGACGTGCGTGGCGAACTCGATTGGATCGTAATGAAGGCGCTGGAGAAGGATCGCAACCGCCGCTACGAGACGGCGAGCGGCCTGGCCGCCGATATCGAGCGCCATCTGAACGACGAGCCTGTAGAAGCTGGTCCCCCATCGGCGGCATACCGCTTCCGCAAGTTCGCCAAACGCAATCGTGCGACACTGGCCGCCGGTGCGTTGCTTGCGCTGTCGGTGCTGGTGGCACTAGGCGGAATTGCATCCGGTGTCGGCTGGGCAGTGCGCGATCGGGCCGCTCGGGACGAGCAGCTGGCCCAGGAGCGAATAGCAAGGCAGGCGAAAGTATCGGGACAGCTTGAGCTGATACTCGACGAGGTAGCACGGCTCCAGCAGGCGGAAAAGTGGTCCGAAGCGCTGGTATCGGCCCGGCGCGCAGAGCCGGCTCTCGCCACCGGCGAGGCCTCGCGGGAAATCCAGGAGCGCGCCCGGCAAGCTTTGGCCGATTTGCAACTTGTCCAGCAGCTTGAGGATATCCGTGCCCGGAGCGGAACAGTTTGGGTGTCTCATGGCGTACTCGCCTTAGCCGCGCAGGCGGACCAGGAGTACACGGCTACGTTCCGAAAAGCCGGGATCGACGTCGATGCCCTGCCGGTGAGTGAGGCTGCCCATCGTATCACCGCGCGCCCGGCAATTGCGGCTGCACTGTTGCCGGCGCTCGACGATTGGCTCGCGGTTCGAAGCACGAGCAAGAATGTCGAAGTTCGGCACATGGACAAGGACGAAGCCAAGATTCGCCGGCTGATCGATGTGCTCCGCGCCGCAGATCCTGACCCGTGGCGGCAGCGGGTGCGTGAGGCCCTGGCCCGCAAGGATCAGTCGGCTTTGGCGAATCTCGTGACGTCTGCAGACCTGGACCGCCAGCCGGCGGCCACCTTGACGCTCTTATACTCGGCGCTTTGGGCAAGCGGGAAGCTCCCCGAACAGAAATTGGTTCTGCAGAGGGCTCAAGAGAAATACCCGGCCGACTACTGGATCAACCTTCGCTTGGGTACGGATCTCATTTGGAGTGAATCGCAAAACGATGTCCGGGACGGGATCGGATTTATGAGGGCGGCCGTCGCTCTTCGACCGGAGAGCGCCCACCCCCTCATGATCCTGGGCGTCGGTTACGGAAATCTGGGGCAACACGATCAGGCCATTGCCTACTTTCGCAAGGCAATTGAGCGCTCACCGAACGGTTCGAACTGCTATGCCAATCTCGGCAACTCGCTTGCCGAAAAGGGCGACTATCAAGAGGCGATTGCCGCCTTCGAGCAATCCATCAAGTTGGACCCCAAACTTGCCTCGGCGTATACAGATCTGGCGATGATCCATAGCACGCGTCCCGATGCAGATCGTCGCGATCATCGCCGGGCATTGGAATTGGCAAACAAAGCGGTCGAGCTTGAACCGCAAGCCAGTAATCGTTGGACGGCGCTCGGCATCGCATGCTACCGGGAAAGTCAGTGGCATGAAGCGCACATCGCTTTTGAAAAGTCCTTGCAACTTGGAACCGATAGCTGGGGTGGGGGTTTGCGCTGGCCGGACGCCATTGATTGGTTCTTTCTAGCGATGTGTCACCATCAGTTGGATCAGGAAGATGAGGCGCGCCAGTGCTATGAGATAGGCGTCGCGTGGATGGAGGAGAACCAGCCGAACAGCGAGCAGTTGGTCCCCATTCGCACCGAGGCGCAAGAACTACTCGGCGCGGCGGCGGACCTCGCATCGCCCGTAAAAGGCGAACTCGCGAATCAGGCGGAGGAATTGGCCTCTCTCTACTTCGCGCGCCATGAGGCCAAAGCCGCGGAAGGATTTTCGCAGGCAATCGAGCTCACACCCGATCGCTGGGAGGCATGGAACGGGCGGGCGTCGTTCTATTTCAGTCGAAAGCAATGGGACAGAGCTGTCGCCGATTATTCTGAGGCAATCGAGTTGGCTCCCGAGGTACACACCATTTGGCTCCACCGCGGTCACTCGTTCCTGCAACTTGCGCAATGGGACAAAGCCGCGGCCGACTTTACCAAAGTCATTGAGGGCTGGCCTCATGACACGGGCGGCTGGTTTTTTCGCGCTTGTGCATATGCGCAGTTGAACCAGCAGGAGAAGGCAATCAGCGACCTTCGTCAGGCAATCGCCGAAGGTTTCACAGACGTCGAGCATCTGAAGAACCAGCCGATGCTCGACCCGCTCCGCTCCAACGATGAGTTCAAGGAGCTGCTGGCCGCGTTGGAGGCGGAGCAGAGTTTACGATCCGAAAGAGCAAGGTGAGGCTTACTGCCAATGGGGCTCCTCACCGGCCCGGCATCTCTCGCTGCGCTCCTTGTGCGCGCACGCAGCGATGATTTTTTATTGTACCTAAGTCGAAATCGGGGAACACGATCATGACAGAGTATGGGTTTCAAATCAGGAATATCTTTCTGTGGACGCTGATGACTTGCGTGCATACTTCGCCGGCCTGGGCCACGCCTAACGAGGGATCACTGGTCGTTTGGGGCGACAGTTTCTACGGGCAATCCAACGTGCCGGCGGGCAACGACTTCGTGGCGATCGCTGCGGGCTCTTTCTTCGACTTGGCCCTGAAGTCAGACGGTTCGCTGGTTGGGTGGGGCGAAAGTTTTTCTGGGCAGACAAATGTGCCAAGCGGCAGTGACTTCGTAGCTGTCGCCGCAGGCGGCGGGCATGGCTTGGCACTAAAGTCCGATGGTTCGCTGGCCGGCTGGGGCGTGAATTTTGACGGCCAGATCAACGTGCCGACAGGAAATGATTTCGTGTCCATTTCCGCCGGTGCGATCCATAGCCTGGGGCTGAAATCCGACGGAACGCTGGCCGGCTGGGGCCCCAACCTGTTCGGGGCTGCAAACGTGCCGACGGGTAACGACTTCGTGGCCATTGCCGCGGGCGTCAACCACAGTCTGGCGCTGAAGTCCGACGGTTCACTGACCGCTTGGGGCGACAACAACCATGGGCAGACGGACGTGCCAACGGGGAATGACTTCGTGTCCATTGCCGCCGGCGCACACTGGAGTCTGGCGCTAAAGTCCGACGGTTCACTGGCTGCGTGGGGCGGCAATTCCCACGGTGAAACTTCGAACTTGCCGGTGGACGGCCGGTTCGTGGCCATCGCCGCGGGCGAGGTCAACGGGGTGGCGCTGAAGGCCGATGGTTCGCTGGTCGGGTGGGGCGGCAATTGGGCCGGACAGGCGAACGTGCCGACGGGCAACCGATTTTTGGCCATCGCCGCTGGATTCAGTCACGGCCTGGCGATTCGCCAAGTCCCGGAGCCGGCGACCCTTGCGCTCTTGACTGTTGGCGTCCCCTTTCTTGTTTGGCGAAAACCGCGTCGATCACTCAGTGGCGAAATGGACGGCGGCCGCCGATTCGCCCTCGCCGTCGCCACCCGATCGGTCGGCGTGGCGCGTCGGGAGCAACGACGTTTGCTTAATCGCGGATCAATCTGCAAGAAAAAAGAAAGAAGAAGTCCATGACGAAGAATTGGAAAGTCCTTGTTGCGGCCTCGCTCTCCGCGCTGCTCGTCGCTACGGCTCCGGTTGCGCGCGCGGACATTTTTCAGTGGGAGTACATCAACCCGGCCAACCCTAGCCAGGGAAAGCAACTCAGCACGACGCTCGCTCCCGATGGCGCGGGCGCGAATGCCGTGCCCGGCGCGTTTCTCTCGCGTCTCGATCTGACGATGGCCTACCTGATCGGCGCGAATCTCAGCGGCACCACCGCGAACGTTATCAATCTGACCAACGCGGACCTGAGTCAGGCAAACCTCACGAATGCGAACTTTTCCGGTGAGGCCGATGAATACGCGATTTATTACAGCGATCTTGCCAGCGCGAACTTTACCAATGCCCAAGTGCGGGGGGCGCAGTTCAGCGCGAGCAATCTGTCGACCGCGCAACTCTACTCGACCGCTAGCTACCAGGCCCACGATCTGACCGGAATTGGCTTAGCCGGCCACAATCTGGCCGGCGCGAACTTCGCCGCGCAAAATCTGACGAATGCCGGGTTCGGTGGCGCTACGCTGACCAATGGCGATTTCCGTCAAGCCAATCTCACCAATGCCAACTTCGTACATACCACGCTGACTAGCGCGGACCTGACCGGAGCCGAAGTGCGGGGCGCCCGCTTCGATCGCGAGCTCTTTGATGTGCCCAATGACGGCTACTTGGGCGGCATTACCACGGCGCAGCTGTACTCGACCGCCAGCTACCAGGCCCGCAATCTGACGGGGGTTCATTTAAACGGCAACGCTCTGATGGGAGTGGACCTGGCCGACCAGAATCTAATAAACGCGTGGTTCAGTTCCGCTGCGCTGACCGGAGCAACCTTCAATCGGTCGAACCTTACGAACACGTATTTTAGCAGCGCCACGCTCGTCGATGCCGATCTCAGCCACGCAAATCTCCGCAACGCGAACTTTTTCGATTCCAGACTTACTGGCGCGAATCTGACCGGCGCGGAGATACGGGGGGCGAGCTTTGTTCGTTGGGAGCATGGCATGGGGATTTCCTTGCCGCAGCTTTATTCGACGGCCAGCTATCAGGCTCATGACTTGACCGGAGTCGTTTTGTACTTCAACGACCTTTCCGGCGCGAACCTCGTCGGTCAGAACCTTACGAATGCGTTTCTGGCGGCCGCCACGCTGACGAATGCCAATCTCAGCGAGGCGAACCTCACCGGTGCGAGATTCACTTCTGAAGCTCAGATCGCGGACTTGTCCGGAGCGAACCTGAGCCATGCCAATCTCACGAATGCGTATTTCGCTGGCTACGAAGTCTGTGGTGAATCTGCCTGTGGGACGTCGCCCGGCGCAAACCTTACCGGCGCGAATCTGACTGGCGCCGACGCGCGAGGCGCGAACTTCTATCTCGCCACGCTTACCGGCGCTAACACACGTAATCTGATTCACTACGACGGAAGCATTGGGGGGCTCGATCTGACCTCTGGGGCAACGTTAGTCGTTCGCGATTATGACGGCAACCCAGGCGTGCACGCCGGCGTTTCAATTGTCGTTCATCAACGTTTGTCAATGGACCCCACCGGAACGTTGAGCCTCGAGTTTGATGCTGATCCTTGGGGTTCGACGATCTCCTTCGCACCGGGCATTCCCGTGGCGCTGGGCGGCACGCTGCAGCTCGCATTCGCGCCGGACGTGAATCTGGCGAGCCAAGTCGGCCGCACGATCGACCTGTTCGACTGGACCGGCGTCACGCCCACCGGCGCGTTCACCTTGGAGAGCCCCTACACTTGGAACCTCTCCAAACTGTATACCACCGGAGAAGTGACATTAACGGCCCTGCCGGCAATCTTACCCGGCGATTTCAATGGAGATAACACAGTCGACGCCGCCGATTATGTAGTGTGGCGCAAGTTGCTCAACCAGATGGGGCCGAATCTGCCCGCCGACGCTAACGGAGACAATCAAGTCGATACCGCTGACTACACCGTCTGGCGAGCTGGCTTCGGTCGAACCACCGGCAGCGGCAGCGGCGCGATGCTCGCCCTCTCGTCAGCCGACGCCGTGCCGGAAGCAACGTCGCTGTGGTCGTTCGCAATTGCATTTCTTTGCTTCGCTGACGGGCTGCGGCGGCGCGAAGCTCAACGCCAGAAGCACTCCGCAGACGCAGTGGCTTAGGCTCGCGCCTGAATTTCCACGCTATAATGGCGTCTTCGTGTCATATCTACCACGAAGGCGCGCCATGAGCGACGTAACGCGCATCCTGTCGGCGATCGAGCGCGGCGATCGGCAATCGGCCGACGAACTCTTGCCTATCGTTTACGACGAGCTGCGCAAGCTTGCGGCCCAGCGGCTGGCCCACGAGAAGCCGGGCCAGACATTGAGCGCCACCGCGCTCGTGCACGAAGCTTATTTGCGACTCGTCGGACCGGCCAACGCGCAGGGCTGGGCAAGCCGGGGACATTTTTTCGCCGCCGCCGCAGAGGCCATGCGGCGGATCCTCATCAACCGGGCCCGGGACAAGAACCGGCTCAAGCGCGGCGGTTACATGCGTCGCATTGACCTCGACGAGATCGAATTCGCCCTCAATACGCCAGACGACGACCTGCTCGCCCTCGATGAGGCTCTCGCGCGTCTCGCGGGCGAGAACGAGCTTTGCGCCAATCTCGTCAAGCTGCGCTACTTTGCTGGCCTCTCGTTGAGGGAAGCGGCCGCCGCATTGGGCATCTCCTCGAGCACCGCCGACCGGAATTGGGCCTATGCGAGGGCATGGCTCTACGAAGCGCTTCGAGACGACGCACCGGAACACCAGTAGCCATATTTTTCCAAAAGACTGTCTCCATCCTGATGTGGTTTCGACGCAAACGGGGCACTGATTTGTAGCGAGCCTTTCTGGAGCGTTCCCATGGTAGATGAAAAGCCCGACGTCCTGGCAATTTTCACCGAAGCCCTGTCACGGGCCACCCACCCGGATCGCGGAAGCTACCTGGATCAGGCCTGCCGTGATGATCTCGATCTGCGCCAGCGAGTCGGCAAACTGCTACAGGCCCATCAGGAAGCTGGCAACTTTCTTGGCGGTCCTGCGTCTGCGGGCGGCACAATCGAGCATTTCCCCATCGCCGAGCGGCCGGGCACCCTCATCGGCCCGTACAAGCTGCTGCAGCAAATCGGCGAGGGCGGCATGGGCGTCGTCTTCATGGCCGAGCAGATCGAGCCGCTCCAGCGGACGGTCGCGCTGAAAATCATCAAGCCCGGCATGGACACGCGGCAGGTGATCGCCCGCTTCGAGGCCGAGCGGCAAGCCGTGGCGATGATGGACCATCCGAATATCGCCAAGGTGCTGGACGCTGGCACGACCGACAGTGGCCGGCCGTACTTCGTCATGGAACTAGTCAAAGGCGTTCCGATCACGAAGTACTGCGACGAAAAACATCTGCCGCTCCCCGCGCGCCTTGAGCTGTTCGTCGAGGTCTGCCAGGCAGTGCAGCACGCCCACCAGAAGGGCATCATCCACCGCGATATCAAGCCGAACAATGTGCTGGTGGCGGAGTACGATAATCAAGCCGTTCCCAAAGTGATCGACTTCGGCATCGCCAAGGCGATGGGGCAGCAGCTCACCGAAAAGACGCTGTTCACCGAGTTCGCCCAGATGATCGGCACGCCGCTGTATATGAGCCCCGAGCAGGCCGAGCTTTCCAGTAACGACATCGACACGCGGAGCGACATTTATTCGCTCGGCGTGCTGCTGTACGAACTGCTCACAGGCACCACGCCGCTCAATCGCAAGCAACTGAAAGATTCGTCGCTGCTGGAACTGCTGCGGATCGTGCGCGAGCAGGATGCGCCGACATTGAGCAACCGCCTGAACACGACGAAGGAGCTGCCCGCAATTGCCGCCAAACGCGGACTCGAACCGGCCAGTTTGACGAAGCTACTGCGCGGCGAGCTGGATTGGATCGTCACCAAGGCGCTCGAGA
>DASXWB010000714.1:0-3467 GCA_036503915.1 Lacipirellulaceae bacterium
TCGCGTGTGGGTATGCCGGAGCATTTCCTGCATGCTCCGGGGCGGCGAGGAGCTGCTCGTCGGCCTGGGCCGGCGATTGGGTATCAAGCCGGGCCAAACGACAACGGACGGCCGCATTACACTTGAGTTCGCCGAGTGCCTGGGAGCCTGCGAAGGGGCGCCGTGCATGCTTGTAAATGATGAATGCCATGTGAATTTGACGGAGCAGTCGGCAGTGGAGTTGATTGAAAAGGTGAGTAGGTGAGTAAGGGAGTAAGTGAGTAAGTGGGAATGTTGGTGACTCTTCCCTACTCACTTATTCACCTACTCACAGATTTGAAAGATCATGCCCGCGTTTGAACCTGTACTACTGGCCCGCGTCGGAAAGCCCGGCAGCACGCTCTTGGGCGGCTACCAGGCCGATGGCGGCTACATGGCGCTGCGCAAGGCGCTGGCGATGCCGCCTGACGAGGTGACGAAGCTGGTGAAGGATTCGGGGCTGCGCGGCCGCGGCGGGGCCGGCTTCTCGGCCGGCACAAAGTGGACTTTCCTGCCGAAGAACCATCCGGGGCCGATCTATCTGTGCGTCAACGCCGATGAAAGCGAGCCGGGCACCTTCAACAATCGCATTCTCATGGAAGAGGACCCGCATCAGCTCGTCGAAGGCATCGCGATCACCTGCCACGCAATTCGCTCGCACACGGCGTACATCTATTTGCGCTACGAATATGGCCGCAGCTACCGCGCGCTCGACGCCGCGATTCGCGAATGCTACTCGGCGGGCCTCTTGGGGCAAAACATTCTGGGTACAGGCTTCAACCTCGACGTGCATCTGCACCGCGGCGCCGGCGCCTACATTTGCGGCGAGGAAACAGGTCTGATCGAAAGCCTGGAGGGCAAGCGGGCGTGGCCGCGAATCAAGCCGCCGTACCCGGCAGTCGAAGGCGCGTTTCGCAAGCCGACGATCGTCAACAACGTCGAGACTCTGTGCTGTGTCACTCATATAATTCATCGCGGCGTCGAGTGGTTCAAGTCGATCGGGGTGCCGCCCGACCCGAACAACCGCCGCGATCAGGGAAGCTACGGTCCAAAGCTGTACTGCATCAGCGGGCATGTAAATAAGCCATGCTGCGTCGAGTTGCCGCTGGGCGTGACGGCGCGGCAGCTCATCGACGAGCATGGCGGCGGCGTGTGGAAGGGCCGCAAGGCGAAGGCGGTGGTGCCCGGCGGCATCAGCATGGGCTTTTTGTCGGCCGCCGAGCTGGATACTCGGCTTGATTTCGAAGGCCCTCTCAAAGTCGGCTGTTTGGGCTTGGGCACGGCGGCCGTGATCGTCATCGACGACCACACGAGCATGGTCGACGTGCTTTATAACTGCTGCCGGTTCATGGCGCACGAATCGTGCGGCCAATGCACGCCATGCCGCGAGGGCACGTCCTGGTCGACGAAGATACTGGAGCGCATCCGCAGCGGACGCGGAAAGTTGGAAGACATCGATTTGCTCCTGGAAATCGGCAACTCGATGGGCATCATCCCCGGCACGACGATCTGTGGCCTGGCCGATGGTGCCGCGTGGCCGATAAAAAACGCGGTAACGAAGTTTCGCGGCGAGTTCGAGGAATACATCCGCAGCGGCCGGCGAACCGTGACGCCCGCCGACACGCTGATGGCGGCGCATTGACAAGACAGGAATTCACCACGGAGACACGGAGAAAAAAGGATCAGTAGAGCGGCAGAGCAGTAGCGCAAAAAGATTTCGAGAATTTCCGCTGCTCTGCTATTCTCCACTCTTTCTCCGTGCTCTCTGTGCCTCCGTGGTTAAAAACAATTTATGCCAACCGTTTACGTTAACAAGCACACGATTGAAGTCGGCGCCGACGAGAAGATCAACTGCGTGCAGGCGGCGCAGCGCGTTGGCGTGGAAATTCCGCATTATTGCTGGCACCCGGCCCTTTCGGTCGTGGCCAGCTGCCGCATGTGCCTGGTGGAGATCGGCCAGAAGAAGCCGGATGGAAGCGTCGCGATTCAACCCAAGTTGATTCCCGGCTGCCAGACACCCGTGACCGATGGGATGGTGATAGTGACCGACAGCGACAAAGTGACAGCGGCCCAAAAAGCGACGCTTGAGTACTTGCTTCTCAATCATCCGCTCGACTGCCCAACCTGCGACCAGGCCGGCGAGTGCTTGCTGCAGGACTACAGCTATCGCTACGGCCGCGGATACAGCCGGCTGCAGGAGCCGAAAAAGCTGCGGCCGGACAAGGATTACATCGGCGACCAGATTACGCTGTTCACCGACCGCTGCATCATGTGCAGCCGCTGTGTCCGGTTCACGCGCGAGATCAGCGGCACCGCCGAGCTGCAGGTCATCAACCGTGGCGCGAGCTCGGAGATCGACATCTTTCCCGGCCAGCCGTGCAACAATAAGCTCGCGGGCAACGTTGTCGATTTGTGCCCGGTCGGCGCGCTTTGCAGCAAGGATTTTCTCTACAAGCAGCGCGTGTGGTGGCTGCAATCGGCCAATAGCGTGTGCCCGAATTGCAGCACTGGCTGCAGCATCGCGGTGGACCAGAGCGACGACCGCGTGTATCGCCTCAGGCCGCGGCCCAATCCGCAGGCCCAAGGGCACTTCATGTGCGACGAGGGGCGATTCGGCTGGAAGTATGTGCATCGCGATGAGCGCCTGACGCTGCCAGAGCAGCGGCGTAATTCGAAAGTGGTGTCGAGCGACTGGGAGCAAATTCTTCCGGCGGTACGGACCGCACTCGTTGCGGCGGCGCGCGACGAGAAGCGCGGCATTGCGGCGGTGTTCTCGCCGTGGATGACGCTTGAAGAAGCGTACTTGCTTACCAGTTTTCTCACGTCGCTGTCATCCAAGGTCTCGCTGTCGATGGCGCCCGCGCGAGTTTTAGGCGAGGACGACAAATATCCCAAGGACGTGCACGGCCGGCCGATCGAACCGGTGAAGTTCACGATCCGCGCCGAGAAGTGTCCGAACCGCCGCGGCGTGGAGGCGATTATTCGCCACTTTGCGGGCGACGTCGCGCCGATGGGCGATGTGCTGGGCCGCGCGGCGGCGGGAGACTTTTCCGCCATGTATCTGGTCGGCGGCGATCCGTTCGGGTGGATCACCGATCAGCAAGCGGCCGCGATGGATTATCTCGATACGCTCGTCGTGCAAGACATCTTGCCCTCGCCGGCGTCCCGACTCGCCACGTTCGTACTGCCCGGCGGATCTTTCGCCGAGCGCGACGGCACGTTCGTCAACCACGCTGGCCTGGCCCAGGGAATCCGCCGATCAATTCGCGGTCCGGGCGAAGCCCGGCCGGACGGCCGCATTCTGTGGGACCTGGCCGGACGTCGCGGTTTATTCAACGCTGCGTCGCTGCGGCGCGAAATGGGCGAGGCGATTGAAAGCTTGCGCCCGCTGGCAAATGGGCAGCTCGGCGAACACGGAGTACGATTGTCGCTTTAAGGGTTTGCAATCC
>DASXWB010000715.1:0-1879 GCA_036503915.1 Lacipirellulaceae bacterium
CCGCCCATGATCTTCGCCCAGTAGCCCGCGCGCTTAACTTATTCGGCGGAGAAGTGACGAATAAGGCAGTCGCCGACACGTTTGGCCTGCCGTATTCTGTGCGCTTCAGAGTGGCGTGATTCGTTTGAACAGCAGGGCCTATTTGGAGACAGAAAATGTCGAACAATGAAGGGCCCCAATCGCGACAGTTGTCGCGATGGAAATACAGTCTGCGAACGCTGTTGCTGATTGTCGTGATCGTTTGTCTTGCGATACCGCTTGTATTGCAGTCCTTGAAGCTTCGCCGCGTGGAAGCGGAATTGAGACGACTTCGAATCGAAACTGGTCAACTGACGGTCGACGATCCGACGAAGGTTCACGTGGTCGCGGTGGAAATCGACGAGCCGAATACGTGGCGTTGGAGAATGTTTTTGCCAAAAGGCGTTCGCTACACCTGGTGCCTCGGTTACGGTGACATACCCGCGCAGGGTGTGCCGCAACCAAAGATGGAAAGCTCGTCAAATGCACAGTATTCGGAGACGCCGGCTGAAGTCCTCATCGATGCGAGCCTTCGCCAACTCGAGGATGGTCGCTGGTCATTGAAGGTGTCGTCGAAGATCGGAGACCGGGAGGACCAAATGAACGGGACGCGGCTTATCATTCCAGATAAAGATATGCGTTGGACTCGCGAAGTGCCGAGTACGCAGGGCAGTGTTCTTGGAAGTCGGGGAACCGTGGCACTAGATCCGGCTGGTCCGATTGTATTGTTGATGAGGCGGTCAAACGAAAGACAGCCAGCCGGCTCGTTTCGGCAATGGGCGCCCTCGCCCAATCCAATGCCAGGTTACATGATTTGGCTGCAGCGGTCACCGTAACTAGGCATCGTTACTGCCTTTTAAACTGTGAATGCAATCATCAATACAATTCGTTGGTCAGGTGAAGTCGACGGCAAGCTCGTTTTGCTGGACCAAACGCGGCTGCCCGGGGAGATCGTGTTCTTGGAATGCCGCACCGTGGAGGATGTTTGGAACGCGATTAAGCGTTTGAGCGTGCGCGGGGCGCCGGCGATTGGCGTGGCGGCGGCGTACGGCGTCGTGGTTGGCGTGAACAAGGGGCGAGTTGTCGATGACGTCTGCGATTACCTGGCGACGAGCCGGCCGACGGCGGTGAACCTATTTTGGGCGCTCGAGCGGATGCGCCGGGTGGGCACCGCCCACCAAGAGTCCGATCGGTGGGCAGTGCCCACCCTACTTTTGAACGAGGCGCGGGCTATTCATGAGGAGGACCGCGCGCAGTGTGCCGCGATGGCGCGGCATGGGGCCGATTTATTGGCCGATCTGCCGGTTGGCGCCGGAATTCTTACGCATTGCAACACGGGCGCGCTGGCCACCGGCGGCGATGGGACGGCGCTCGCGGTCGTTTTTGAGCTGGCCGCACGCGGCAAGCGGCCGCAGGTGTGGGTTGACGAAACGCGACCACTCTTGCAAGGCGCGCGGCTCACGATGTGGGAGCTTCAGCAGCGCGGCATCGAGGCGACGCTCATCTGCGATTCGGCCGCCGCCCAAGTCATGCGCGAAGGCCGCGTGCAGGCCGTCATCACCGGGGCCGACCGCATCGCCTCCAATGGCGACACGGCGAACAAGATCGGCACGTTCAGCGTGGCCACGCTGGCCCGCGTGTTCGGAATTCCCTTCTACGTGGCCGCACCGACGACGACCTTTGACCTTACCATCGCCACAGGTGCTGACATCCCCATCGAACAGCGCGCCGCGGAAGAGATCACCAACAGTTTCGGCGCACAGACCGCACCGGCGGGCGCCGCCGTGTACAATCCAGCGTTCGACGTCACACCGGCCGAACTCATCTCGGCGATCATCACCGACCGCGGCAACATCCGGCC
>DASXWB010000716.1:0-4865 GCA_036503915.1 Lacipirellulaceae bacterium
GCAGCCCGGCGACGATGATCCGCAGCCGTTTTCATTCCTCACCGGTGGGCTCGTCGTCGAACAGCTGCCCTGCTACATCACCTACACGAACGAAGCAGTGCACGATTTGATTCGCGCGAATTTGCACCGCGCGCCGATGTACAGCGGGCAGATTCGCTGTGGCGGCCCGCGCTACTGCCCGTCGATCGAAGACAAAGTCGTGCGCTTCGCCGACAAGTCGCGGCACCAGCTGTTTCTCGAGCTGGAGGGACGGCGCACGCTCGAGGTTTACGTCAACGGCATCTCGACCAGCCTGCCGCGCGATGTGCAGGATGCGCTGTTTCGAGAAATTCCAGGTTTAGAGCGCGCGGAGATCATGCGCTACGGCTACGCCGTCGAATACGACTACGCGCCGCCCGATCAGCTGCGGCCGACTCTGGAAACGAAGCGAGTGGCCGGGCTGTATTTCGCCGGCCAAATCAATGGCACGACCGGCTACGAAGAAGCGGCGGCTCAGGGACTCATCGCCGGTGCAAACGCGGCCCTCGCGCTAGCCGGCCGCGAGCCGCTCATTCTCGATCGCAACCAGGCCTACATCGGCGTCTTGATCGACGACCTGGTCACGTGCGGCGTCGATGAGCCGTACCGCATGTTCACCAGCCGGGCCGAATATCGGCTGCTGCTGCGTCACGACAACGCGGACCGCCGCCTTACTCCGTTGGCTTATCGGTGCGGGCTTGTCGAGCTGGATCGCTGGAATCGCCTCGAACAGAAATTGGCGCAGATCGAGCGAGCGACGGCCCTGCTGGATAGAACAAACGTCAACGGAACTCCGCTTTCAAAATACATGCGGCGGCCGGATGCGACCTGGGCCGATGCCCTAGCCCGTCTGCCGTCGCTCGCCGATGTTGATCCGATCGTCGCCGACCAGGTGCTTTGTGACCTTAAATACGCCGGCTATGTCGCTCGGCAACAGCTTGAAATTGACCGCCAGGCTCGCCTCTCTCAAAAGCGTATCCCGGAAGCGTTTAATTACGATGGCATTGTGCACCTGCGGGCGGAGGCCCGTGAAAAGCTGTCACGCATTCAGCCGCGCAACCTTTCGCAGGCTAGCCGAGTTAGCGGGATTACGCCGGCCGATATCGCCCTATTGATGGTGCATCTCGACGGAAAGGGTAAAGCGGCCAGCCCGCGTTGAGTCGCTGTTTCGGTAAAATGGCACGGCGTTCGCTCCTGCCCGAAACGCTTGCATACGGCGGGTTCGCGAGCGATTCTGGACACTGTATATGCACAGCTGTCTACCAAGTGGTTCATCTTGCACCACTCCCAAATAAAAATTCACTACATCGACTGGTTTCCACACAACCAATTTGTGCGAAACGCTTTACGTCAGATTGACCGATATTGACGCGACCATAGGCTCCGATATAATTCGCTGACATCTGGCAAAGCAGGCAACCTCGGTAGCTATGGTTGAGCCTGCCGATTGCGACCCCCCATATATTTGAGGAAACAGCAGCAACCAAGGGTTCTGCGGGTGCCGGGAATTAGAGGGCGGTTTCCTCATTGCTCGAACGGATCGGCCGGACCTTGGATTCACCAATCAACACGAACCCGGCGACACGTGACGGGCACGGATTGTCATACCATCAACTAAGGAGAGGGGTGGTTGAGCGCATGAAAACCGTCTTTACAACCGGCGAAGCAGCAAAAATCTGCAAGGTCAGTCAGCAGACGATCATTCGCTGTTTCGATTCAGGCCAGCTGAAGGGCTTTCGCGTCCCGGGCAGCCGGTTTCGCCGCATTCCGCGTGATCAACTGTATGCGTTCATGCGCGACAACGGCATCCCGACCGATGCACTGGACAGCGGCAAACGCAAGATTCTCGTGGTCGACGACGACCCTGATCTGGTGGAGCTGATCGTCGACCAGCTCGAACGCGACGGCCGCTTCGAAGTCCGCAGCGTGAACAATGGCTTCGGCGCCGGCATGTTGATCAAGGACTTTCGTCCGGACCTGGTGGTCCTCGATGTGATGCTGCCGGACATCAACGGCAAGGCCGTGTGCGAGCGCGTTCGCAGCGATAAGACGATGGATGACGTGCGCATCATCTGCATCTCCGGCATGGTCGAAGAGGATAAAATCCAAGAGCTTCGCGACGCGGGCGCCAATGATTTCCTCAAGAAGCCATTCGACGTGGAATTGCTGATCGACAGGATTTGCCAATTGCTCGACGTGGAAACAGTTCCGCGCGGTTAATCCGATCGCTACGCTGGCCAGCTTCGTGTCATGCTGGCGGCGGCTGATTCTCAATGCTCTACCTGCTGCAATCTGCAGATCCCCCCGGCGGTGAGCCGCTCGAGCGCGTTCCGGTGGCAGAACTGACGGCGCTTGGTTTGGAACGCGCCCTGTTGGCCCAGGATCGAGCGGCTCGCCAGCGCGAACTGGCGACGGCGTTGGCGCGCGATCCGGCCGTCGCCGCTTGGGCGCTTCGTGCCGGACAGCTTCAATCGGAATGCGCCGTGAACAATACGGAGCAGGCCGTCGCCTGGCTGGGCGGCTCTCTCGCGCCGCAGCTTGCCGAGTCACTTGCCACGAATGAACAGCGCGCCGCCGCCAACCCTGCAGAAATTGAGTTCCGTCTGCCGGCGCTCGCCGCGCGGCTCGCCGACTATGAGCGGCAAATGGCCGACTTCAACACTCGCCTTGAACACGAAAAACTGGAAGCCATGAAAGAGCTGGCCTACGGCGCCGGCCACGAGATCAATAACCCACTGGCGAACATTGCGGCGCGGGCTCAAACGCTTCTCCAGGACGAAACCGATCCCGAGCGAGCGCGCAAGCTGGCGGCCATTCATCGCCAGGCGATGCGCGCACACGAAATGATCGCGGACTTGATGCTCTTTGCCCGCCCGCCAAAATTGAATCGTGCGACCTGCGATGCTCGACAGCTTGCGCGCAACGTCGTCGAGGAGCTGGCCGATATCGCCGCGGAGCAAGACACGCAGTTAGCGTTTGAGGCAGACGATGCCCTGGTCGAGGTCGAAGCGGATGCAACGCAGCTCGAAGTCGCAATTCAGGCACTCATCAAGAATGCACTGGAAGCAGTCGGTGAAGGCGGTCACGTTCGCGTGGCCGTGCGGAAGATCGAAACTGATAATAGATCGCTGGCTGAAATCAGCGTTCGCGATGATGGCCCCGGCATCTCCGACGAGGTTCGCCGGCGAATGTTCGATCCCTTCTTCAGCGGCCGCGAGGCGGGGCGCGGGCTGGGGTTCGGCTTGTCGAAATGCTGGCGAATCGTGACCGACCACGGAGGAAGCGTCGTCGTCGAGCGGCCCGCTGGCGGCGGTGCGGAAATCACGGTCGTCCTCAACGTAGCAGGCACGCTCCGTGTGCCATGACCTACATTTGTTCGGGGTCATGCCGCGTGGTATCCTGCAATAGTGGATGATTTGTGGTACGGACGATCCTGTCCGTCGCCATAGAGGAGTGAGAACGACCGACAGGATTGTCCGTCCCACGGCGGAAGCCTGAGGCCATCACATGGGCGCGATGAACCAAACAATCAGCAATGTGAATACGACGCTGCGCACGCTCTTGATGCTCGTGCTAGTGGGCGGGGCCGGCGTTGGCGGTTACAAAGCCTACGAAGTGTATAACAAGCCGCAGCGGCAGCTCGCCAGCACGCAGGACGAGTTGCGGCGAACGCGCACCAACCTGCAAAAGGTCAACGCGTCGCTTGCCGCAGAACAACAAAAGAACGCCGAGCTGGCTTCTCAGAACGCCGAACAAGCCGCAACGATCGAACGCCAGCAAATTGCCATGCAGCTGCTGAAGGTGCGCCGCCGGCTAGCGCGGCTGACCGTGCTCGATCAGCGCGAACGGACCGACGAAGATGCGACGGCTGCCGCCGGCGAAACTGAGAACGAGGTGCCGAAAAACCTCGTGACGCGGATCGAGTTCGTCGAGGTCGGCGACAACGGCGATCCCATTGGCGAAGCCAAGCAATTTGAGATCGTCGGCGACATGGTGTACGTCGACTATCTGAGGGTGACGTTCGACGACAAATACATCGAAGAGTCGGACCTCGACCGCTCGACCGCAATTTGCTTGTTTCAGCGCATCTTCGGCGAGTACCAGGATCCGGCCGAGGGTTTTCATTTGGACACGGTCGGCACGCGGCCGACCGCATACGCTCGCGGCACCGAAATGTCGGATTTCGAGCGGAAAATATGGAACGACTTCTGGCTCATCGCCAACGACAGCCGGCGCGCGGCCGAGCTCGGCATCCACGCCGCCCACGGCAATGCCGTTTCCATTCGCGTGAAGCCCAACCAGACGTATGAAATCGACCTGCGCTCGACGGGCGAGATGTCGATCCGGCCCGCCGGGCGCGAGTCCCCCGCGGCGGCCTCAGCCGACTAACCTTCGCTGTGGGAGGCGTCTCTGACGCCGATTGCCGCTGCTGTCGCATTCCTGCTTCGGCATCGGAGACGCCTCCCACACGATTTGCCACTAATCTGTCAGGTCGTCGCCGTAGCCAGGCGGAAATGGATTCCCAGTTGGTTCGTCGGGCGGAGCGTCCGCAAACTCGTCGACCCAATAGGCAACTTCGTCGGGCGTCGCCTTGTCATCGACACCGGCAGGAGACTTATCAACCTCAGAGACTTGCACTTGCGCGGACCGCAGCTCGGCGAACCACTTCTCGCTATCAATGAAACTGGCGCCGCAGCGCCGTGCGGCTCTCTGCACGCGGTGATCGCTCGATACCACAACAAGCGCCCGCGGAGCCGAACATTGCTCCAACAACTCCTCGATCATCTCGTCGGCATCGGAATGGCGGCCCGCGAAATGCACGGTCATCCCCTCATGCGAGATCGTGC
>DASXWB010000717.1:0-7092 GCA_036503915.1 Lacipirellulaceae bacterium
GTCCAGGCTCGACTGAGCACGCCGAAGTCCGCCCCCGGCTTCCCGAAATAGCGCCGGGGCCGGGGACGACCGGGCGCGCCGACCGGGGGCGCTGGTCTTGCGGGGCAGCGGGTTCGGCCGTTAAACTCCGCCGCCCGTTGCGGCCCCCATGACTGTCCCAGCGGCGGCAAATCCCTAATTGGCCATAGCTTAGCGGTATTATTGCAATTCCGAAAGCGGTATCCAGGTCGCATCGCGAAGCATTGCCGCGAGTGCCAAGCGCTGCCCTCAAGGCCCGAATTAACGCCCGCTCGCCGCTGTGCGCTCTTAAACACTGGCGGGCGACGGATTTAGCTTGAATCGGAATGCGGTGCTTTTAGAATGGAGCTAGAGGCGCCGGATTCCTCAACGAGCCGCGCAATAGCGCGGCCCAAGGAGGATCGCATGCGATTGTCGCTTGTCGGCGCCTTTGTAGTTGCAGTCCTGGTGATGGCGGCAAATGCTGGCACCGGTTCCTCGGAACCCGCCTATGGCCCGCCAGTAAACTATCCAGCCGCGGGGCAAGCAGCGGAATTGATTGCGCACGTGACGGCGGCGGAAGGTCAGCCGCAAATTGTCACGGTGGTCGATCCGCGCAGCCGCGTGATGGCGGTTTACCATGTGGACCGAATGACGGGCCAGATCACGCCCAAAAGCGTTCGCAACATCAGCTGGGACTTGCAGATGATTGAATTCAACAGCGGCGATCCATTGCCGCAAGACATACGCAGCGGACTGCAGCGCTGACGCGCCGGCCGACGAGTTCCTCGCCGCGCCCGGTGGTAGCGCGGCACCAGCTGCTGCGACACACTCCACGTGTGCGCGCCAGCGCGAGGAATTCATGGCTCAAAAGTTCACGAGCTTGGACGAGGCCGCCTCTCAGCTCAGCATATCCAAAGACCGACTGAACCAGCTCCGCGAAGCGGGCAAGGTTCGCGCATACCGCGACGGCGCAAGTTGGAAATTCCGCGCCGAGGATATCGACAAGCTTGCGCGCGACGGCATCCCGCCGCTCGATTCGCCGCCCAGCGATCTTGCACTCGAGTCGGAAGAACCAGAGTCACAGAACTCCGCGTCGAGCGGCTTGGATCTCGATCTGGCGGAAAGCGATGCGGGTTCAGGCCCGCCCAGCGACATCAGTCTCGAAGATGTGGATGAGCCGACCGTCGCCGGAATTGACGACGACGACTCCGATGCGCTAGCGATCGATCTGGATGAAAATCCGATCAACCTGTCCGACTCGATTCTGCTGAGCGAGGCGGAGCTGGGCGAATCTCCTGGCCGGCCTCCGAGCACGATCATCGGCAAAGGCGATTTAGACGTCGACGCCGACCTGGATCTTTCGCCGGCGCCGTCGGGCGCTGGGGCAACCAGCGACGTGAAGCTGGCCCCGGCGTCGGACATCATTCCCGCCGGCGACGACGATGCGCTTGACTTGCCGAGCCCGTCGGGCGACTTTGCCGGGCTGCAGGAGTTGGAGGTCGACCTGGAGGCTGAGTCGAGTCGCATTATGGCGCCCGACGACGTGGCCAAAGCGAAGGGCGCGGCGGCAGCCGCCGCGGCAGCCAAGGCGGCCGAAAGCAGCGAGCTGCGCCTCGCCCCGACGGACAGCGATCCGGCTATCAGTACGTCCGATATCGGCCTGGCCGGCGACGCTGCCAGCAGCACAGGCCTCACTGGCTTATCGGCTTTGGAGCTTGAGGACGATGATGAGGGCGTGCTCGGTGACGGCAGCGATGTGACACTTTCCGGCGAGAGCAGCGGCATCAACATCATTTCGCCGTCCGACAGCGGCTTGGCACTCGATGAAGTTTCGCTCGATCTGAGCGGTTCGTCGCCGATCGGTTCGTCGCTCGATCTAGGCAACATCTCGGCCGACGATATGCCGCTCGAGCCACTCGCCGTCGGCTCCGGCGTGACTCAGTCAAAGGCGGGCGACTTTCAGCTCACGCCGCTGGGGGAAGAAGAAGGCGATGAAGAAAAAGACAGCTCGCAGGTGATTGCGCTGGACGAGCTTTCGGAAGAGGGTGCCTCAGCCAAAAGCGCTGCCGGCTTCGGCGACGGCGGCATGCTAAGCGAGGATTTTGGCGTCGGCCTCGCGCCCGGCGCAGTGGTCGTCAGCGACGCATCCGAAACACCGTTCTCGCTTTGGAACGTGTTGGGCCTGGGCAGTTGCCTTGTGCTGCTGAGCCTGTGCTTCATGGTGATGTACGATTTGCTGCGTAACATGTGGAGCTGGGATGGAGTAAGCAGCCCCAGCAGCTCACTGCTGGAAGTCCTCAACCCGTTCCTATAACGACCAGCGGGGGTTGCTTCAACGGGCGGGGACTTCCCAAGCAGCGGCCGCAAGAAGCCAGTATTTCCCGCACATCCCATGAATCTGCGGTACCGCTGCGAAGCCAGGCGGCTATAATTCGTCAATCGGCTTCATCTGCCGGATGCCTTTCCGAAAAGCCGACCCCGCCGTTCCCCGCTCACTGGTCCTCGGGGCTTGACGAAGCCATGGTTAATTGCAAATCCCGCTGGTATTTGGAGCTCTCGCTGGCAGCCCTGGTCTCTAGCGGCCTTTTTGCGGCGTTAGGCTGTGAAGCAAAAGAGGAGATTCGCTCTTATACGGTCGCAAGGCCAACTCAAACAGCGACGTTGGCCGTACCGGAAAATACGGACGCGGGCTCTGAGCGGTCGGGCGAGCCGACCGATCGAATGTTGGTCGCCATCGTGCCGGTGGGGAACCGGGCGCACTTTTTCAAAGTTGTAGGCCCCGCGGCCGTTGTCGAGAAAACGAAAGAAGAGGTCACCAAATTCTTTTCCGATTTGAAAGTTGTCGATAACCGACCCACTTGGACGACACCGGAAGGCTGGAAAGAAGATCCCGCACGTGAAATGCGTTCGGCGACGCTGTGGATTCCGACCGAGGGAGAGCCGCTGGAAATGTCGGTCACGCCATTGCCCTGGGGTGGCGGCCAGGCCGAACTTTTGAGCAATGTCAACCGCTGGCGACAACAAATGCAGTTGCCAGAGATTGGCCCACAGCAGCTTGAAGAAGACATCACGGAGATCAAGGCTGGCGATGCGACGGTAACTGTCGTGGATTTGAGCGGTCGGTTTGCGGGTGGCGCAATGATGGCGCCATTTGCTGGCGGCCGCGCAGGAGCATCGGACCGGCCCCCGCCAGGGTTCGGCTCCGAACTTCCGCCCGGCCACCCGCCAGTCGACTCGTCGGCTGTGGCACCGCCAAACGCGCCAGCCGCCGCTGCCGCCGGTGTGCCCAAGTTTGAAGCGCCGAAGTCGTGGCAGCCGCTGCCGGCCAGCGGGTTTCGCAAAGCCCAGTTCGCAATTGGCGACGAGGGGCAGGGGGCGGTGGCTACGCTTATCGACTTTTCCACCGATGCCGGACCATTGATGACTGATCCGCTCGCCAACGTGAACCGTTGGCGCGGTGAGGTTGGACTGGCAGCGATCGAGGAAGACCAGCTCGATGAATCAACCGAATCGGTCGAGATCGACGGCCGGCCGGCAGAATACGTGCGTCTGGTTCCCGACTCGTCGAAACCGGAGGAGTCGAAAATCGAAAAGGCGACGCTTGCCGCCATGGTGACGAACGACAAGACGATTTGGTTCATGAAACTCTCCGGCCAGCGCGATACGGTGATCGCCGAAGAAGAGAGTTTCAAATCGTTCCTGAAATCCATGGACTTTGCCGACGGAAGTGGAGCATCCAATGGCGACAAGTGAGCTCTCACTGCCTCGAAGCCTCGCCCGAGAATCGGCCGAGCCGACGCAAATCTCCGCGCTCGAGTTAGGCGCGCGGCAAGTGCTGGCCGCGCTGGCCTCGCTGCGCCTCACGGTCGTTCTCTTCGCGCTGTCGATATTTCTGATTTTCACAGGCACGCTCGCGCAGAAGGACCATGACGTTTGGTACGTTGTCAACGAAACCTATTTCCGCACCTGGTTTTCGTGGATTGAATTTGTCACGTTCGAGCGGCTCGTCCAGATATTCTTTAAAGATGTGAAATGGGACCTGCAAGGCGGGTTCTATTTTCTTGGCGGCAACTTTATTGGGGGTTTATTGCTGCTGAACCTCGCCGCCGCGCATGCCGTGCGGTTCCGAATTGCGGCAGCGGGTCGCAGGCTGGCCCTTGGCGCCGCCACGATTGTGGCCGGCCTTGCTGTCACATATCTCGTGATCCAAAGCGGCATGAACAACGCCATTGAAAGCGAGCTTTCGCCGGCTTTTTGTGATTTGCTTTGGCAATGTTTTCGCGGTTCGCTGGCAATTGCGACAATTGCCGGTGCTTATGTGGTCATATTCCTCCGTTCGCGCATGCGGTCGGTTGAGTGGTGGGTGTTTTTGGGGCTGGATCTGTTGCTGGCGGGGCTCGCAGCGTGGCTGCTCGCCAACCCTGAAGCCCGGCTCGATGACGCCGGCCTGCGAATTCTTTGGCAGCTTGTGAAGGGAACAGCCGCCGGCATGGTGCTTTTGGTGGGGTGCGTCTTGGTGTTCCGCAAGCGCGCCGGAATCGTCCTGCTGCACGGTGGCATCGCGCTCTTGATGTTCAGTGAGCTCTTCACCGGCATCGCGGCCGAAGAATCTCAAATGTCCATTGTCGAAGGCGCGACAGCCAGTTTCTCCGACGACAATCGCAGCGTGGAGCTTTCGATTGTCGACCGCTCCGACGCGGATGAAGACCGCGTTACAGTGATTCCCGCTTCGCTGCTCCAGGCCAATGTGGGAGATGACGACCCCGTCGAGGATCCTCAGCTTCCGTTCAAGGTGCAAGTTCATCGCTGGCTGGAGAACTCGAAAATGCGTGCGCCGGCGGCGGGCGAAGGCAATTCGGCAACCGCGGGTTTCGGCACGCAAGTCGTCGCCGAGGAAGCACAAAAGGCAACGGGCGTCGGCCAGCGAGCAAAGATTGTCGACGTGCCTGCCGCGTACGTTGAGCTGTTTTCCAAGGATTCCGGCAAATCGTTAGGCACTTATCTTGCCTCGCCGCACCTGGACGACCAGGCGGTTGAGGTCGACGGGAAAAAGTATGATCTGGCATTGCGCTTCAAGCGAATTCATTTTCCGTACACCCTGACGCTTAAGGATTTTCGCTTCGATCGCTACACGGGCACGAACACGGCAAAGAATTATTCGTCGCTCGTCAAGCTCAGGGACCCGCGGCACAATATTGACCGCGAGATGCTTATTCGAATGAACAATCCACTGCGTTATGACGGGGTAACATTTTATCAGTCGGATTTTGATCCCGAGACGGAGCAAATGACGGTCTTGTCGGTCGTCGATAATCCGAGCTGGATGGCCCCCTACGTGGCATGCATGTTGGTGGCCACTGGCATGCTGGCGCACTTCGGCGTCATCCTAGTGCGCTTCCTGCTTCGCCGCGCAGAGGAGGCGCGAATCAAGGAGTCTGCGAGCGGGCTTCAGCACACAGGCAACGGCCGTCCCGCTAAAGCTAAACGACGCTTTGCTCCTGCAGGCAGTAGCTGGACGACATTCGCCAAATGGTTTCCCGCCCTCGTAACGCTGATCTTCGCCGGCTACGTGGTAAGCAAAACGCGAATGCCCGAGTCCAAGGCGAGCGAGATGCAAATCCACGAATTCGGCAAGCTTCCACTGGCGTATCAAGGCCGCATCAAGCCTTACGACACGCTGGCGCGTAACACACTGCAAATCCTCTCCGGGCGCCAGGAACTGGTTGTCGTCGATAAGGACAAAGCGAAAACGTACAAGCCAGCGATCGGCTGGCTGTTGGATGTGATTTCGGGCGTCCGGCGCGCAGACGACCATCAAGTATTCCGCATCGAGAATCTCGACCTGGTGGATACGCTCGGCCTGGAACATAGGCCGGGGCATTGGCGCTACTCGCTCAGCGAGCTGGACAAGAAGCGCGGCGAAGTGAATCGGCAGATCGACCTGGTCGCAAAGGTTCCAGAGGAAGAGCGCTCGCTGTTCCAGAATAAGGTAATTGAGCTTGCGGTAAAGCGAAACTTGTACATGGCCGTGAGCTTGTCGTTCCAGTCACCGCCCATATCGCCCGAACCAGAAAAAATACAGCAAAGTATCGCTGCGACGCAGGACCTTATTGGGAAATTGCGATCTGCGCAATCGCCGCACGCTGTGCCGCCCAAAGACGCAACGACGAATTGGATCCCGCTTTTGGAAGCCGAGTACGAGGTTCTACGCGATCGCATCTCGAATCAGGCGCCGAATCCAGGGACTCTCGCGCTCAGCTCGATGCTTTCCGCTTATGCTCGAAACAATGCCGGCGAATTCAACAAGCATTTGGCCGAATATCGTCGCGTCTTGACCGATTATGAGAATTCGCTGGCAACAAATGCCAAGGCGCTGCAAGAGTCGGGAGCGGCGCGAGCCGAAATCCTTTCCCAGTCGAAGATCAACTTTGAAGTCTTTTACAATCAATTCAGCCCCTTTTATTATGCGGCCGCCTTGTACGTCTTCGCTTTCGTGCTCGGTGTGTGGTCTTGGATCGGCTGGAGCGAGCCTTTGCGTCGCGGCTCGATGTGGCTGCTCGGCTTGACGTTGGTGCTGCATACATTTGCCTTGATTGCGCGAATCTATATTTCCGGCCGGCCGCCGATCACCAATCTTTACTCGACGGCCATCTTCATCGGCTGGGGCGGCGTCATCCTGGCGTTGCTCTTCGAATTGATTTACCGGCTCGGCTTGGGCAACATTGTCGCCTCCATCATTGGTTTTCTCACACTATTGGTCGCCCATTTTCTTTCGCTCGACGGAGATACGTTCATCGTGCTGCAGGCCGTGCTCGACACGCAGTTTTGGCTGGCCACGCACGTCGTTACAATCAACATGGGCTACGCGGCGACGTACACCGCCGGACTGTGGGGCGCTGTTTATGTCTTGCTGGCCCACGTGTTTCCCGTCCTCAACGACGAATCGCGCCGCCAGCTCACGCGGATGCTTTACGGTACTCTCTGCTTTGCAATCTTCTTCAGCTTCGTCGGCACCGTGCTCGGAGGTCTGTGGGGCGATGATTCTTGGGGCCGCTTCTGGGGATGGGACCCCAAGGAAAATGGCGCGCTGAT
>DASXWB010000718.1:0-7307 GCA_036503915.1 Lacipirellulaceae bacterium
CCGAGGAGAGCATCAATCTCAACGACCCGCGATTGGAGGCCATTGCCCCGTTCGACCCCAGCAAACTGCCCGCGCTCTTCGGACGGTTGCCGGCGGACCGCTACCGCATCTATCTTATAGAAGACGGCACGGAGCGATTGATCCTGGACTTTATCATTCAGCAAGGCCAACCGATCGAGGTTCCCGAGACGTTTGAAGGCGACGTGGAAGGGCCGGCCGGCCCGATCGAGGGTAACGGCGCCGTGCGCGAATTGCTCGATACGGACCAATTGGTTCAACCAGGCGCCGGCGATTTCGGGTGGGCACTGCCCGGCCCCGCGGCTCATTTGCAAGCGGCTGAATCGTTTGCCGAGCGATTTGGAAATGCGTCATTTGTTTCTCACGGCGGCATGATGGTTGGCGCCGCGGCCGTCGCGGCTGCCAGCAGCGGCCGTTGGGAGAAATCGATGGACCGCGTGATGGAACAATTCGGGCGCCGGCGGCCGTTCACGCGCCGCCGCAAAGTTACTCGTCAATCAATGGCGCGCGCCGATCACGCGCCGCGAACCAGTCTTTCCCTTAAGGACTAAAGAGATGGAATCCAACTGCCCGTATTGCGGCGCTCCGGGAGCCATGCGCGAGGCGGTCGACGGTTGCTGCTATGTTTGCGGCATGGTGCTGCCCGAGGCTTCGGCGGCTCAGGCGACGATGGAAGCGGCCGACTCTCCAGCCGCGGCGCCGGAACCGGCCAAGGCGACCGACGACTCGATGGAGGCAACGATTGCGATTCAGCCGGCTTCGTCTACGGCAGTGGCCGACGACGACGGCACGGAAGTGCCCGCGATCCAACTCGTGCAGCCGCGCAACTTGGCGCCCGAGTATGCGCGGCGCGTCACGGCGGCCTGGCAGCAAACCAAGTCGCCGTTCCAGAATCCGCGCGAAACGCTGAACTCCAGCTCGACCAAGTCGGGCGATCCCGACAATCTGCTGATCGGCACGCGCTCGCTGGGAAGCGTCGACGACAAGGGCCAGCGCGCCGACTACGAGTTGTCGGAAGTCATCGGCGAAGGCAACATGGGCACTGTGTGGTCGGCCCGGCAGTCGTCGCTGGACCGCGAGGTGGCGGTGAAGTTGCCCAAACGCGCTGCCGGCGGGACGCTGGGACGGGAGCAGTTCATTTCCGAAGTCGTCGTCACGGGACAGCTCGACCATCCGAACATCGTGCCGATTTACGACATGGGGCGCGACGAATCGGGGCAGCTATTCTACGCCATGAAGCGCGTCGAAGGCCGGCCTTGGGACGAGTGCATGCACGAACCGGGCCGGACGCGGCAGGAGAACGTGGAGATTCTCATGAAGGTGTGCGACGCGATCCGCTTCGCGCACGATCGCGGCGTGATTCATCGCGACATCAAGCCGCAAAACATCATGGTCGGCAAGTATGGCGAAGTTTCGGTGATGGACTGGGGCATCGCCCTGCGTCTGCCTGGGCAAGGAAAAAGCGCAAGCGTTATCAAGCTCAGCCCGGCGGGAACGCCGGCCTACATGGCGCCCGAGATGGCGACGGCCAACGCGGCGGACATTGGCCCGCATACCGATGTGTATCTGCTTGGCGCGGTGCTTTACGAAATCATTACGCGCGAACCGCCGCACCCGCCGCCGGCCGACAGCCACGATCGGCTGGTTCAGCAAAATGCGTGTCTGTTGATGGCGGCGCGGAACGTGATCACGCCCGCCACCGAAACGGGTGAGCTGATCGACATCGCCTACAAGGCGATGGCCACGGACATCTCCAAGCGCTATCCGACCGTCGACGAGTTTCAGAACGCCATTCGGGAATACTTCTCGCACGCCGAGAGCATCGCGCTGGCTGATAGCGGCCACTCGCACCTGGCCCACGCGCTCGAGTCGCGCAACGGCGTGTACGAGGACTATGCGAAGGCGCGTTTTGCATTCGGCGAGGCGCTCGAGCTCTGGCCCGAGAACACCCGCGCGCGCAACGGCCTGGAAGAGGCCACCATGGCCTATGCCAATCGCGCGCTTAAGGACGGCAATTACGGGCTAGGCATTTCGCTGCTCGATCCGGCGAACGACGAGCATGCTGACCTGCTCAAGCGATTGAAGTCGGCGAAGCGCCGCGCCGATCGAAACCGCTTTGTGGCGCTGGCTTCGGCTGTCGCCGCGGCTTGCTTCTTGATCGGCGGCATTGCCGTGAGCTCGTTCTTCGCTGTGCGCGAATCGCGAGCGAAGAACGTTGCAAAGAGGGCTCAATCTGACGCCGAGCAGCAAAGAGATCTGAAGGAGCAGCAACGTGCTCGCGCGGAAGGTCTCAATACTCAGCTTCTTGCGGCAAATAAAACCCTTGAGTCTCAAAGAGAAGACTTGGCTAAGAAAAACAAAACAATCGAAGAGAACAACGTCGATCTCGATGAGAAAAACAAACTTCTTGCCACGCAGATCGACGAAACCCGAAAGCAGAAGAATAAGGCCGAGCAGGCTTCGTATCATTCGGAGATCGGCCTGGCGGCGGAGCACGTGCAGCGCAACGCATTCACGGCCGCGCAAGCCATTCTCGCCAAGCAGGCCGAGAACGAAGTACAGTCGCAGCTGCGCGGTTGGGAGTGGGGGCATCTCGCCTACCAGGCTCAGGAGCCGTCGATTGAGCGGTTTGCGCTGAACCGTTTGGCGCGCGTTGAGTCCGTAGCATATTCGGGGGACAAGCAGTGGGTCGCCGCCGGTACCGACAAAGGCGAGGTCGCTGTGTGGCGCACCACGGACCGCGAGCAGCAGCCCATCGTCTTGCAGCACGGCGCTTCGGTTTCCGGCGTAGCCATTTCCGCCGACAATCGGCTGCTGGCGAGCGTTGGCGGAAAACAAGTTCGCGTGTGGCGGTTGCCGGCCGGCGACGCGGAAGAACCAATCACCGAAGCCGGGACACTGCAATACAACGGCGACAACGATAGCGCGTCGCTGTTAAGCGTAGCCTTTTCCCCGAAGGCCGACCGCATCGTTACCAGCTCGTCCGACAGCAACGCCCAGATTTGGTCGCTAGCGCAGCCGGAAAAGCCGCTAGCCAACATCAAGGCCGACGTGGCCGGCCCCGTGTGGAAGGCGCGCTACGCATCGGACGGGGAGCGAATCGTCACCGCCGGTCATGACGAAAGCGTCAAGATCTGGTCCTCCGACGGGAAATTCGTGCGCCGTCTCGATGGCCACCGCGGCCCGGTGTATGCAGCCGAGTTTTCGCCCGACGGAAACTTTGTCGTCTCCGGCGGCCGCGATCGCCGGCTTCTCGTTTGGGATTTGCGGACGGAGGGCAAGGCCGACTCGCCCAAAGAGATCATCCAGGCTCGGCTGACCGCGGTCGCCCAGGAATCGATCCAAAGCGAAGGTCAGTTCCAGCAGCTTGGCGAACATTCGGCTGCCATTCGCGCCATTTCGTTCGCGCCGCAAGGTGGCACCCTGGCGAGCGCGAGCGACGACAACACCGTGCGCATCTGGGACATTAGCCAAGGCCTGGAAAATGTGAGCGCTGGCGCAGACCGGTTGGTCAAGACGCTTCGCGGCCACGGCGGCTGGGTCCGCTCGTGCGTCGCGGCGGCGGATAACGAGCACGTGCTGTCGGGATCGTACGACGGCCAGGTGTTCCTGTGGAACTGGTCGAAATACGCGTTCCCGCGCGTGTTGCGCCCCGCTTCCGACAGCGCCGTGAGTGACATTCGCTACACGTCTTCAGCCGCCTCGCCGGACGCGCGGTGGATTGCCACGGCGTCGGAGAATGGCGAAGTCACCGTTTGGGACATGCAGAATCTACAGGATCCAGTGTCGCAATCGCTGCGCGAGGGCCACGATTGGCAGGCCACGACCGCGGCGTACTTCAACGACGGGAGCCGGTTGCTCACTTCCGGCGGCGATAACGCCACGGTGGTTTGGGATGCGCGGCTGGGCAATCAACTGTTCCGGCTCGGCGGCTGGAACACGCGCGGCGGCACGGGTTGGCGTGGCATCAGTGCGGTGTCGCAGAGCGGCCGATGGATCGCCACCGGCAGCGACGCCAGCGAAGACGATGACGACGAGGCCGTGCTGGCCAAGCTTTGGGATGCGCAGACGGGCCGCTTTATCGCGGCGCTCAAAGTTCCGAACCAGAAGGAACGGCCCGAAGCCACGGCGATCGCCTTCGCGCCGAACGATGCAAAATTATTCGTCGGCGATCAGCGCGGCAGGTGTTACGTGTTCACGATGAACGAGCCGTACGCGCAATGGTCATTCCGAGGGCATGCGAGCAAGGTCAGCGCGGCGCGTTTCTTGTCAAACGGCCGGCTGCTCACGGCCAGCTCGGACGGCACCGTCGCCAAGTGGAACGTGGAACAACAGATGGCCTCGCCGCCGCGCGAACTGACGCTTCGTCACGACGACCGCGTGATGGCGATGGACGTTTCCAGCGACGAGAGGCTTCTCGTCACGGCCGCCGACACGAAGCGCGACGACACGGCGGTGCGGGTGTGGGACCTCGCTGCCGACGGCGCCGAAGGATCAGCCAAGGAGATTCGCACATTGCCGAAGGCCGCCGTTGGTTCGCTCGAAGTGCGCTCCGTGGCAATGCACCCGACGGAACGACATGCGCTAGTCACGCTGTTCGAGAAAACGAAATCGAAGTATCACGTCGCCCGATGGGATTGGGAAGCTGGCCAACAATTGCGCCCTGTGCTTGCAGGTTTGCACGATACGTCGACGGCGTTTTATGCGCCGGGTCGCGAGGGCGCGATCCTCACCGTCGGCGGCCGCGGCGCGCGGCTGCGCCTGGCGAGCCAGACAACCAGCGCGGTGCAGATGTCCTATCGGTCGCCAACGCGGGTCCAGTCAGTGGCATTTTCAGCGGATAGTCGATTGCTGGCCGCGGCCGGCGATGCCGACGGTTCCATCAAGCTGTGGCGCTTGGATGACGCGACCGGCCAGTGGGTCGCTGAGCGAAAACTCATGGGTCAGCATCAAGGCGAGGTGCGCAGCGCTATGTTCCATCCGGCCGACAGCGCCATGCTGCTCTCCGCTGGCGCCGATGGAAGTGTCAAGCTTTGGCAGCGCGGCGCGGACGATTGGCAGGTGACGCGGACATTCGGCGAGGGTCAAACCGCGCCGGTGAATCAGGCGATTTTTTCGCCAGCCGCCGAAGACGGGTCGGTCGTGGTGCTTGCCGCATACCACGATGGGAACGTTCGCGTATGGAGCACCGGCGGCGAGCTCGCGCACGAGATTCCTCCGTACAGCGGGCCAGTGCAGTGTATCGCCATGTCGAAGGACCACTCTTGGATTGTCGCAGGCACTGGCAATCAAGTCCTCGTTTGGAGTCAAACGAAGCCCAAGGATTCCCCGGACGCAACGCTCAGCGGACATTTCGCTGAGGTCACGTCGCTGGTGTTTTCAGCAGACGGGTTGCGACTGATCTCCGCCGCCAAAGATCGCAACGTCAAACTTTGGGACACGAAGCCCTGGAGTGCGGAGGGGGCCAGCGCCGCCGGCACCTATCTTAGCGAGCTGCTCACGTTGGAAGGGCACACTGACGCCGTCATGTCGATCTGCCTCTTCGGGCATCCGGTCTACCCGTCGATCGTAACCGCCGGCTCCGATGGCCAGGCGATCCTGTGGCCAAGCATCGATTGGCGCGCGGCGCCGGTCGAGGCGATCGGTCGTCGGTGATTATCGTTCCATGTTTCGTTACAAGATAAAGCCGGCGAATGATTCGCCGGCTTTTTTCGTCATTTCAGCCCGACGCGCCAGCGCGGAAGCGGCGGCCGTTGCCCTGGCTTGCGCTGCGGGCTGGTGTCGGAAGCACATCTGGCATTTGGACTGATCGACCATTCGCACCCTAGCCAAATGCATCTTGTTGCCGTAAATTGACGAGTCCTTACTCGGCGACATTCGTTGCCGACACGTAGCGGCTGTTGCCGGCGGCACGAGACCTTCAACTTTGGAGACATGCACGATGAATCCACGTAGTAGTCGGTCCAAGGAGACTCAAGCCTTGTGGGCTCACCATCCGATGCGCCTCGCGGTCCTGCTCGTCGCACTTACATGCGTCTCGGTCAGCGGGTGTCAACCGGATGCTAAAACCGACGCATCTGGTGCGTCGCAGGCAGATGAAGCGGATTCCGAATCGCGCGATACCACAGCGAGCTCCACCGAGGAGGATCAACCGATGCCCGATCAAGGTTCTCAGGCCGCCGGGAATTCCATGAAGCTCGAAAAAGCGCCGTTTGGAAAGCTTGAGGACGGGCGCGAAGTCACGCAGTTCAGTCTTGCCAATGCCAACGGCCTGACGATGAAGCTGATCAACTATGGCGCGATCGTCGTCTCTCTCGAAACGCCCGACCGCAACGGCAAGAAGGCGAACATCAACTTGGGCTTCCCGAATCTTGCCGGCTACCAGGAGCGGCATCCATATTTCGGCTCCACCGTGGGTCGTTACGCGAATCGCATCGCCGGCGCCAAATTCACGCTCGACGGCAAGGAGTACACGCTTTTCGCCAACAACAACGGCAATCATCTTCACGGCGGCGAGAAGGGTCTCGACAAGGTGCTGTGGAAAGCCGAGCCGATGCAAACCGACGACGCGGTGGGCGTCAAGTTTACGTATGACAGCCCCGACGGCGAAGAAGGCTACCCGGGAAAACTGAGCATCGCGGCAACGTACGTCCTCAACAACAACGACGAGCTCGTGATCACTTTCGATGCCACGAGCGACAAGCCGACGCCCGTGAACTTGACGAATCACAACTATTGGAACCTGTCCGGCGCGGGAAGCGGCACGATCCTGGACCATGAGCTGACGATCAATGCCGACAAATACCTGCCCGTGGACGAGGGTCTGATCCCGACGGGCGAGCTGGCCGACGTCGCCGGCACGCCGCTCGATTTTCGCCAGCCGCACAAAGTAGGCGAGCGCATCAAGCAATTGACCAACACGCCCCAAGGTTACGACCACTGCTTCGTGCTTAACAAACGGGCGGCAGGCGAGAAAAGTTTGGCGGCGCGCGTGCGCGATCCGAAATCGGGCCGCGTCATGGAGATTTACACAACGCAGCCGGCCATCCAGTTCTACTCGGGCAACTTCCTCGACGGCCAACCGGCCAGCGGCGGCTACCCGCAGTATGCTGCGCTCTGCCTGGAGACGCAGCACTATCCCGATTCGCCGAATCAGCCCGAATTTCCCAACACGATCCTGCGCCCGGGCGAAAAATACCATCACGAGACAGTGCACAAGTTTTCGGCGGAGTGATTCGCGCAAATTTGCCGCCATCGTTTGAAGCAAGGCGCACGCAGAGGCGCAGAGA
>DASXWB010000719.1:0-2633 GCA_036503915.1 Lacipirellulaceae bacterium
AAGCGGCACGCGGGCCAGGATGCCGACGCGACGGCGCTTCGCTTCGGCGAAGAACAGCTCGGCCGGGCGGTGGCGGAACATGTTGAAGATGATCTGAACGCTTTGCACGTTCGGATAATCCATCGCTCGCAGGCCTTCTTCGGGCGACTTGACGCTCACGCCGTAGTATCGGATCTTGCCCGCAGCCACGAGGTCCTCGAGCACGCCAAAAACTTCCGGCCGGTAGTACACCTCGTTCGGCGGACAGTGCAGCTGTACGAGGTCGATCGTCTCGGTGTTGAGGTTCTTGAGGCTGCGCTCGACGAAGTCCGTGAGGTTTTCGCGGTTGTATCCGTCGGCGGTGTGCGGATTGAGCCGGCGACCGGCCTTTGTGGCGATGTGAATCTCTTCGCGCCGCGACTGCCGCAACTGGGCCACGAGCCGCTCGCTGCGGCCGTCGCCGTAGACGTCGGCCGTGTCGATGAAATTGACGCCCAAGTCGACGGCCTTCTGCAGCGCGGCAAGCGACTGACGGTCGTCGACCGCGCCCCACGCACCGCCGATGGCCCAAGCGCCGAAGCTGATCGTCGAAACCTTCCAACCCGTGCGGCCCAGCTCGCGGTATTGCATTGTTGACTCCTCGTGTTTGCAAACAGGCGGGCAGTAGCAGCCGCCATCGTTTTCGACGGCCGAGCGGGAGTCAATATAGCGGCCAGGCGGGGTCTGGAATCTTTGCCGTTCCTGGATGGACACAGTAATGCGGCGCGCCATTGGCGATGTTTGTGACCAAGATAAAGACTCCCGACCCCAACAAAAAACGAGCGTGTCCCGTCACGGACCCGCTCGTTTTTCTATGCCGGCCGCACTGTTCCAAAAGCGAACCGGCTGCCTCTTTATATTGGTTACTAAATCGTCAGCCGCGTCCCCCCAAGAGGAGCACGAGCAACACAATGATCAGGATCAGGCCCAAACCACCGCTCGGATAGTATCCCCAGCCACTGCTGTACGGCCAGGTGGGCAGCGCGCCTATGAGCAACAGGATGAGGAGGATGATAAGAATCAAGTAAATGGTTTATGGCTCCTTTAAGAAAAGGGAATACGCGGATGCGCCGCACCCGATGCAGTTTCGGCGGCACGTTTGTTTCCTTGAGTTAATCCTTGTCAGTGACTTCCACGTCTACCTCACCGGTGTCGATGTTTCTGTCGACCTCCAGGCTGCCTTCGGGTGTCTGCACGTCCAGAACTCGTTCCTTGCGTTCGCAGCCGACGAAACTGGCCGCGCCGATGCACACGCTGAAAGCCAATGTCGCCGCGGCGATTAGTCTCGGACAAAGCGAATTGCGTTTCATAGCAGTCCCCCCTTTCGGTTCCAAAAAAGGAGCGACGCAAAACGCGTGCCACAACGTCGCAGTAGATAACCGCGGAAACGATAGCCTAAATTTCCACGCTTATCCAAGCCGTGGTCAAGGCCACGTCAGAGTGACTGGTCAAAACTTGACCAGCCGCAATGGGCTAAGAATTAATTGGTTTCGATGGCCGCGATGGCCTCGTCGGGAATGTTGAAGTTGGCCGCGACATTTTGGACGTCGTCGTGGTCATCGAGCGCGTCCATGAGCTTGAGGACGGCACGAGCCGACGCGGCGTCGAGATCGACCGTGTCCTTGGGGATGCGCGTGATTTTTCGCACCTCGGGCCTGAGTCCGGCCGCATCCACCGCGTCGGACACGCTCGTAAACGCGTCGGGGTCGCAGATGATTTCGAAGTTCGAGCCGCTGCGACGCACATCTTCAGCGCCGGCTTCGAGCGCGAGCTCCATTAGCGATTCTTCATCTGCCTGATCCGCCGGGATTTCAATGAGGCCCTTCCGATCGAACATCCAGGCGACACAGCCTGTGGCGCCTAGTTTGCCGCCGGCGATCTCGAAAATCTTGCGCACCTCGCCGGCGGTGCGATTGCGGTTGTCGGTAAGGATTTCGCAGAGGATCGCGACGCCGTTGGGGCCGTAGCCTTCGTACAAGATTTCTTCGTAGTTGGCGCCTTCCAGCTCGCCGGCACCTTTCTTGATGGCCCGATCGATGGTGTCTTTGGGCATATTGCCGGCTTTGGCGTCGATGATGGCGTAGCGCAGGCGCAGATTGGCGTTAGGATCGCCGCCGCCGATCTTCGCGGCGACGATGATCGCCTTGGACAGCTTGCTCCAAAGCTTGCCGCGCCGATTGTCGATCAGCGCCTTCTTATGCTTAATGCCGGCCCAGTGGGAATGTCCTGCCATGGGATTGGATTCAGGATTCTGGATGCAGGGGACAGGGAATCGTACGAGGCGCGAATGCGCTACAAAATGCGGCATACAAGATGCCCTGCCCCTGGCATCCTGCATCCCGCACCCTTCACCGCGGTTTTCGCTTCGCGAGCTTGTGCGTCGCGGGTTTCTTGGTAACTTTCTTGGTTGGCTTCTTGGTTGGTTTTGCGGGCTTTTTCGGCGCCACCGGCTGCTTCGGCGGCTGCGCCTTTTGCGTTGCCTTGGCTTTCTTTTCTTCCGTTTTGCGCGGCGGCCCCTTGGCAGCCGGTTGCTTGCCGGCTGATCTATCGGCAGCGGGCACTTTGCCCTTGTCGCGAGTTACGACGGGTTGCGGCGTCGCGCCGTCTGTTTCCGG
>DASXWB010000720.1:0-11121 GCA_036503915.1 Lacipirellulaceae bacterium
ATCATCACAGAAGAAACCAAACAGGAGATGAAGCGCATCCTCAAAGAAGTCCAGGACGGCACGTTTGCCCGCGAATGGATCAACGAAGCAAAAAGCGGCGGCAAAAACTTCAAGGCCATGAAACAACGAGACAAAAACCACGAAGTAGAAGTCGTCGGCCGCCGCCTCCGCAAGCTCATGCCATGGATCAACGCCAAAGAAGTCGATTAAACGGCACGTAGGCGAGTCTCTCCGAGACTTGCATGGAAACCAGTCCGCTACCGCCGCGCGCGCTCTATCAGCTGGCCATAGTTTCCATCCGCGTCTCGGAGTGACGCGGCCGCGATTCGGCCGACGCGCTTGCGCCTCATTCCACCTGAATTATTTTCTTCTCAATCAGCACCTGCAGTTCCTCCGGCAGCTCCGACTCCAGCCCCTTGATGGCTTTCGCGCACTGTGACGCGAATGCGAACGCCGGCTGATAGCCGACCGTCTTGTGGACTTGTTCGCCGCTCGAGTCGCAGAACACCAGCGTGGGATAGCCATTCAATCCGTAAGTTTTCTCGACGTCGCGGTCTTCATACGCCTTAACGACGACGAAATTCGAAAGAAAATGCCTGATCCACGGGTCGGCCAGCGTTTCCGATTCGAGCATCTTGCACGGGCCGCACCACGTGGCCGTCATCATTACCATCAGCGGCCGGTTCTCTTTCTTCGAGCGTTCAAGTGCCGCCTTGAAGTCGGTCTCCCACGCCAGCTCGGGTGTCTCCGGCGCCTCGTGGCCGATGTAGAAGCCCAGGTCGGAGGCGAACAGCCGCACATCGCCGGCGTCGGTCGTCTCGCCCGGCTTCAGCGTTACGGGTTGAAACTTTTGGACATGTCCGTCGGCCGTGACCAAGACGTTGTACTTGGTCGGGCTGAGCCCCTCGGCCGTGAACGCGCCGCTCTCGTCAACCTCGGCCTTAATTCCCTCGGGCCATGCCATCCGGCCCGAATAACCGCCGGAAGGCGTATTCACGGGAGGCATCGCGACGTCGAGCGTGACGGTTACCCCACTAGCATCCGAGGAAGCATCAAGCACCACGCGACCGCGCAAAGTTGCTCGCCGCTCGTCGGCGATCGGGCGCAGCACGACTTCATCGAGCACGATAACGCCGCCCGCGTCGCGGCCTTCTTCGGCCGCGAGCGGCACATCGAGCGCCTCGTAGCCGTGGGCGCGAAAACTAAGGGGCCGCTTGTCGTCGCCAATGTGGCCGGCAAAATAGCCCTCCGGCAAAATCTGCATCTGGGCGAGCACCATCGTGGGGTCATATTTTTCGTCCTCAACGACCAGCCGGCCGACGACGATCGCGGCGTCGTTGCGCCCTTGAATTTGCTGCCCGCCACGGACAACTTGAAGCAAAAGCTGCGCGGCCAGCGTGGGCTTGTCTTTCGCCAAAGTCTCAATAAAATCCGCGGCCCTGTCGTCAATCACAACTTGCCGCGTTACTTCAAGCAACTGGCTGGCGATCTGCTCAGCCTCCTCGCCCTCGCTCATAAGTTTTAGCTCCAACCCATAAGCGATCGAATGCACATTGCCTTGCGGCGGGCTGCCAAGCGCGTTGAGGAGCCGCTCGCCCGCGCGCTCTTGAGCAGCCGGCTGCTCCACCGCCTCCTCCGCCTGAATCGCCGCCGGGCCCAACATCACCATCGCAGTGAGCAAACATCGACCGATCATCGAACGTCTCCTTTACGTGAGCGCTTACGACTGACTTCTGACACTTGGCGGCCGCCTCCACATCGACCGCGTATTCGTCCCTCGGCCGACATTCTTGACGGCCATTTTGAATTTTCCGGACACCAAATTCGAGTATCCGCCCGCTCTCCCTTGGGGAGACGATGCCTAACCGATCGCAACGATCGGCTCCGGCAACTCGCGGCCGATTTCTTCGACTCGATAACCAAACCCCGAGCCTGTGATCGTCGACAAATCGAGCACGCCGCCGCGGCGCGTGTAGAGGCCGGGGTGAACGTGCGCCTCGGCGGCGCTGGCTTCGGGGTAGAACTGCATCGCGTTCGATTCGACGCCCATGATCGTCTCGGCGTGAGCGGCCAGCAGGACGTGTGGGATCTGGGCCAGCATGGGGTTCGTGAGGTCCTGCACCATGAGCGACATGCCGTGGGCGCGGGCCCAGGCGAGCGACAGGAGCGCGCCGGTTTGCGTCTTGCACGTCTTCAGCGCGACGCCCGTCCAGCCGAGCGAGCGGCCCAGCCGCACCAGTCGCCAGTCATGGGCACTTTCGTCCATGAACAGCGGCTTGCGGGCCGCGACGCTGCGCACGTCGATTTGATGGCGCTCCAGGTCGTAGGGGAACGGCTGCTCGACGTAGAGGATTGCAGCGAAGACGGCCGGCTCGTCGCGCGCGAGGCGGTCGAGGATTTCGTTGACGTACGCCGGCTCGCGCACCGTGCAGTTGAAGTCGGCGCTCAGGTACTTCACGCCGCGCGCCAGGCCGAGCCGGCCGACGCGCACGAGCCGCTCGTAATCCCACGCGGCATCATCCCCGCGAAGCTTCACCTTGAGGCACGTGAGGCCGTCGCGGTCGATCCAGTCGCCTAGCAGTACCGGGTAGCCATCGTCGGGCTCGCGGCCCGTGAGGTCGCTAGGCTCGAGCGGATCAAGGCCGCCGACGAGATGCCAAACCGGGAGCGTGCGCTTGGGCAATTGAGAAAGGTAGTCGGACGGGTAGCGGCCGCGGAAGTCGACGGCCGAATCATCCGGCTCCAAGAAATCCGCCAGATCGGAGTTCATGAATTGGCGGTTGTAGGTCGCATAGGTTGGCCGCTCGTGAAGCTGGCCGTACGCATCGTGAATTGCAATGTCGAACGGCGAGCAGCAGATCAGTCCGGCCAGATGCGGCAAGTGTTTTTCCCGCGGCCGGTCTCGATCAAACGCTTCTACAAGTTGGCCAAGCACATCATGTTGGAACGCCGAACCGATCTCGATTGCGTGCCCCCACGCATTGAAGTCTGCCCAGGCCTGTGCCAGCCTGCGGCAGAAGGCGATCATCGCCTCGTGCCGATCAGCGTAGGAGAAGTTCGCGGGCCAGGCCCACTGCACGCTAAGTGGCGTCTCGCCCCAACCGGCGGCCGTTCGCCCATCGCGCCCAACCAGAAAAATGCGGACGCGCGCACAGGTCACCGTGGTGAGAGTTTCCGTTCCGAACTTCAGCGGCACGCGCGTTGTGACTGGCAGCAGGTAAAGCTCGACGCCGGTGATGCGCGCGTCGGTGGATTTACCCTGCTGTGACTGCGGAACATTTTGCTGGTGCGCCGCATTGGACATAGCATCCACAATATACGAAAGCAGGGAGCTTGGAGCAGAGAGCAATGGCCAAATGGTGCCTCAAACTCCCCGCTCCCCGCTCCTACTCGACCGGCACCAGCGTGATCGAGCGGAGGTTCACTTCCTTCCACCCTTGTTCGACCGGCCGAACATTGACTTCGTAAACGCCCGGCTTGGAAAGCGCAATGCGGCCGGCGGAGTTCTCCTTGAACATTGCCATATCGCGACTGTTCGGGACCTCGAACTTGAGCCGCTCATCGCCAATTTCGATCTGCAGCTGATTTCCGTCGTTTGCCGCGGCCGTCTCGGCGATCACGTCAAACGTGCCAGGCAAGTTCAGCTGGAATTTGAACTGTACCCAGGCCGTGGGGTCGGTCCAGTAACCAAGATGCGCGTTCTCGTCCTGCGATTCGACGCGCGGCGTGGTGTTCATGCGCGAATGGATATCGACGTCGACCGCCTTCAACTTGACGCGGCCATCCTCGCCTTGCGGCGTGGCGCGCACGAGCACGTTCGGCTCGCCGCGCAGCTTGAGCACGACGACAGAGGCGATCGGATCGGGCGCGTCGCCAGTGAGCCGGATGGTAAGGCCGGTTTTCTCGGAACGATCGACTTCAAATTTTCGGCTCCGATCAGACAGTAAATGACTCTCGATAACTTCGTTCGCTACCTTCACGGGGAGCAGGCCGTCGCTGGGCCATTCGAAGACATGCAAGTAAAGCGTCGTGCCGTCGCCGGAAACTTTCTTGGTGATTCGGCCCCAGTCGGGGCGCGAGGTGGGGCTGGCCGTCGTGCCGTAGATGGCTTCGCCGTTGATCTTCATCCAGCGGCCGATCGCTTGGAGCCGGTCGATCGACTCATGCGGGATGGTGCCGTCGCTCTTGGGGCCGATGTTGAGCAGGAAATTGCCGCCCTTCGACGCGATGTCGATGAGGTTGGTAATCAGCGTTTCGGCGCTTTTCCAATCGTGATCGTAGAACTTGTAGCCCCACGTGCGGTTCATCGTCATGCAGGTTTCCCAATCGCCCTCAATGCCGGTGCCGGGGATGCGCTGTTCGGGCGTGTCGAAGTCGCCCTTGGGCGTTGGCCGCACAAGACGGTTATTCACGATCAACTTCGGGTACGGCTTGAGGAGCGGCAAAAACCGCTGGGCCCGCTCCTCGTTCATTTGTACGGGCGTGTCCCACCACAGAATATCGAGGTCGTATCGCGAGAGAATTTCCCGCGTCTGCGGGATGGCGATTTTTTCGAGGTATTCGTCGAAGTCGCCCGCCTGCGCAGGGTCCCAGCCCTCGGGGCCATGTCGCCCGGGCCGGGTCGCCTTCGCGCCGCCCGGGTGCGTCCAGTCCTGGGCTTGCGAGTAGTACAGACCAAATCGCAGGCCGCGCTTGCGCGCCGCCTCGCGCAAGGGGCCGACGAGGTCCTTGCCGTAGGGCGACGCGTCGGCAATGTCCCAGTCGGTCACGTCCGAGGGAAACAGCGCGAAGCCGTCGTGATGCTTCGACGTGATGACGATGTACTTCATTCCGGCGTCGGCCGCGACCTGGGCCCAATATTCCGGGTCGTACTTCACTGGGTTGAACTCGCGGGCGTACTCGCGGTACTCGGCCACCGGGATGTGGCCGTCGAGCATGATCCATTCGCCGATGTGGTCGAACCGCTGAGCTTTGTACTCGCCTGCCGGCACCGAATACACGCCCCAGTGAATAAACATGCCGAAGCGGGCTTCGCGCCACCAAGCCATGCGCGCATCGCGCTCGGCGGGCGTCTCATCGTTGTAAGGTTGAGCGAGCGCGGCGCTCGCCACAGCGAAACTCGCCAGGAGCAGAATCACCAAACGCGGCCGGCCGCAGGAAAAGAGTCGCATTGTTGCACTCCAAAGTCGTACAGAGGTTGGGTTGCGAATGAGGCCGCCATTGTAGTCGCCGGGCGCACAAATCCTATCATCGCGAAAGCGCGAAATATCGAAAGCGCGACATTCCGCAGGAATGCATGCTGCCCTATGCGGTGCCATGCTTCATACGCAGCCGCGACGACTTCCGAGCACGACCGCGGCTGCGCCGCATATTATCAGCAGCGCGGTCGATGGCTCCGGAATCGCCTCCAAACGAATTATCAGCGACCGCCGGCTGCGGGAGCCGGACTTCGACGTTGCCCCGTCGGGAATGCCGGTGCGAAGATTTTGTGCCGAAGCCGTTGTCGAAAGCAACAAAAGGACAAGCAGACAAACGCACCCTGCGGCAGCACGCTCAGAACGCGTCATTAGTCCGCTCCTGCGAGCCCACTAAAGAAGTGTCGCCGTTCCCCGCGTGCCAATCGAAGCCCCTGCTGGGGGACTCATAGCCACCACTATACACGGGCATCGGCGGCCAACGCTAACCGCGAGCCTATACAAGATTATTGAACTTTCAGCAAATATCTTACGTTTTTGCGGCAGGCGAGAGCCGCTGATCGCATCGGCGGAGTTGTCGTTTTGCACGGCGAGTTGAATGGCGTCGTGGCAGCGAGTGTAATTGACGGCATGTGGTAAGAACGATCCTTCACACGCACGACGTATTCAAACGAATCCGGAGTCAACACGATGAGCCGATCCATAGCACGGCGAGATTTCTTGCGCGAGTCCATTGCCATCGGAACGGCGCTGACTTTCGGCAGGGCCACGATCGCTGCCGCGGACGGCGGTGCGCGAAACCCGATTTGTTTGTTCATCAAATTCGTTCAGTCGCTCAGCTATGACGAGTTAGCCGATGCCGTCGCCGAAATGAAAGCCGACGGAATCGAGGCGACGGTGCGCAAGGGCGGCTACATTCCGCCGGAGCGAGCCACGGATGAGCTGCCCGAGCTTGTCGAAACTCTGGCAAAACGCAATCTCAAGGTCACGATGATCACTACCGATGTGCTGGGCGTCGATGACCCGAACACGCGGCCAATGTTGGAGACGGCGGCAAAGCTTGGCATCCCGATGTATCGCATGGGGTCCTACAAGTACGACCTCAATCGTTCAGTTATGGACCAATTGAACGCGATCGGACCTTCTCTAAAGGAATTAGGCAGGCTGAATGCCGAGCTGGGTATTCAAGCCGTTTACCAGAACCACTCGGGCGCGGACCACGTTGGCGGCACCGTGTGGGACATTTACAGCCTCATCAAAGATATCCCGAAGGAGCAAATCGCGCTCGCGTTCGACATCCGGCACGCGACGATCGAGGCCGGACTCTCCTGGCCAACCGTGTACAACGCGATGCGGCCGCGGATTGCGACCGTGTACGTAAAGGATTTTGATTGGATCGGGCGCCGCGCCGAGCACGTGCCGCTGGGCAAAGGCCGCGTCGATCGAACGTTTTTCCAGCAACTCGTGGCCGACGGGTTCTCCGGCCCGATTTCACTGCACGTCGAATACCTGGAAGATGGCGACGCACAGGAGAATCTGGCCGCGCTGCGACGCGATTTGGGCGTCCTGCGCGGCTGGCTGCAATCATAAAATACAATGGCGGTTAGGTAACTCACGCAAAGGCGCCAAGGCGCAAAGGCAATTCAATTTCAATTGGAACATAGTTTGTCTCTATCGCTCTCGGCTCCCTCTGCTTCCTCCTGTTAACAACGTATTTTGAACAGGAGGTAGCAGACGAAGCAGAGTTTTGTTAACAGCCTGTTCGATGTTTGCTTTGCGCCTTGGCGCCTTTGCGTGAGATAAATTCGAGGCGTGGGCAATGCAGCGCTTTTCTATTTGCTTGCTAGTTCTTGTATTGCTTTCAACTGATTACGTGGTTGCCGCAGAGCAAGCTGCCCTTTGGGATGATTTTGTGAAGGCGAAGCAGGGGGAAGGGAGCCAGCACTGCCGGATTTTCGTTTGCCGGCTACCACTTTTCAGAGAAGCCGATTCCAGATGTATCGCGATGGCCGCCGGGCCGCCGCCATGGCTCGGCATCGGCGAACACCCGTCCTTAATTAAATCCAGAGCTGTGCGATAGTCGACTTATGACGGAACGGCCTGATAGACTCGTCCAACGCGCCGCAAGAATTCCACGTCGCCGTTCTCAGCTTTGCGCGCTATCTCGTCGAGCCAACGGATTGTGTCCGGTTCGAGACAGGCTTGCGACGGATCGTCGGACGGATAGATCACTTCCACTTCAACCTCGACCGCATAATCTCCGCGCTGTACCCAGCGCTTTCGCTTTTCGCGTTTCTCAGGCATCGCTCGTTTCATTCTTGAAAATAAACAGTGACCAGCATCGCGCGTTGGCTCTCCGCCAACCACGCCCAGATCGCCTCGACCTCGCTCCCGTCGGCCAATTCTTGCTGGAGGACGACGGATGGATTTGGCTTACTCCGCGGCCGTTCACGAACCAGCGTGGATTCTTTAATCCCCGCTATAAGCTGCCATGCACTGACACCTCTCTCCTCGCACCGCTCATCTGCATGCCAGGACACCACGAACCGATCGGCTTCTACGGCGGCCATAATCTTATCGAGTAGCCTTGCCACAGTGCCATTTTACATTCTTTATTTCAATGTGACAGCTTAGTCACGGCATAGAACGCACCACACAACGCGGCGATTCCTTATGTTGCCGGCGTTGTTGTAGCACGCCAGCGATCGCGCTCTTGAATGAGCTGGGCGACGACGCTGACCGCGATTTCGCCCGGTTGGTTCGTTCCGATGTCCAGGCCGATCGGGCAGTGGAAGGCCGCGGCGTTTTCGGCCGGGATTCCGGCCGCGGCAAGTTCTTTCAGTAGCACGGCACGCTTGGCTCGGCTGCCGATGACCCCGAGGAAGGGGAATGTGCGGCCCTGGCGGAAGATTTCTTCGAGGATCGGCCGGTCGGTGGCGTGGCCCATGGTCATGCAGATGACGAACGAGTCGCTGGGCAGCTCGGCGACCATCATGCATGGCTGGTCGCAGCGGATTTTTCGCAGCCGCGGCCGATGGGCAATCTTGTCGAGCCATTCGGCGCGCGGGTCGATGCACGTAACGTGGCAATCGAGCTGGCCGAGGCATTGAACGACAGCGTTTGCCACATGGCCGGCGCCAAATATGACGATCCGCCAATCACCGTGGTTGTAGGCTTCAAAGAACAGCTTCACGGTGCCGCCGCAGGTCATGCCGACGTCGCGCTTGAGGTTCCATTCGAGCAGTTGGCAAACGGCTTTCGGCTGTCGGCTATCGGCTGTCGGCTCAGAAAGCAGGTTCCGCGCGTGCTCGATTGCTTTATGTTCCACGCGGCCGCCGCCGACGGTGCCGGTAACGAGACCCTCGGCGGTGACGAGCATCTTGCTGCCGGCGTCCTGCGGCGTGCTGCCCACAGCCTCGACCATCGTCACGCAGACAAACGGCACGCCGCTGCGCGACAGTTCGGCCAGACGTTCGACGAATCCGTGGGCGACGGGCATGGGAGATCGGGTCGGTTTTCAGGTGTCAGGTGTCAGAATCACAGGATCGGAACTGACACCCGACACCTGACACCCGACACCTAATTGTGTCAAACAGCGCAAAATTTCTTCGCCGGTGGCCGGAAGCTGCAAATCGTTCGGCACACCCGGCGCCACATACGAAAGCGCGTTCTTCACCGCCGCCCACACGGCGATGCCCAACATCAGCGGCGGCTCGCCCACGGCTTTGCTGCGATAAACGTTGCGCACGTTATCGCTATTGTCGAACGTGGCGACGTTGAACACTTCCGGCACGTCCGTAATGGCGGGAATCTTGTACGTCGTGGGTGAGTACGAGAGCAGGTTGCCGCGATCATCATAGGCTAGTGCCTCGGCCGTCACCCACCCCATGCCTTGAATGAAGCCGCCAATAATCTGCCCGCGATCGACGCCCGGATTGATCGACCGGCCGATATCGATCAGCAAGTCGACTCGCGGCACGCGCAGCTCGCCGGTAAAGCGATCAATGAGCACCTCGGCGACGGCGGCGCCTTGCGTGTAATAAAAGAACGGCGTCCCCTGGCCGGTTTCGCGATTGAAGTCAACGCCCGGCGTCGCGAAAAAGCCACGCGCCCCCAGGTCCACGCGCTCTCGGCGGGCCTCATTGCACAGCTGCCCGAACGGGATGCGCTGGTCGGGCCGGCGGCTGTCTAATACGTCGCCATCGCGGAATTGAATGTGCGAACTGGACGCGGTAAGCCCGGCCGCTGCGTCGGCCAGGCGCGAGGCCGCGAACCGCCGCAGTCGGCGCTTGATCGCCCGGCAAGCGCTGACTGCCGCCGCGCCGTTGAGGTCGGTGCTGGCCGAGGCGGCCGTGGGCGACGTGTTGTTGTTCTTCTCGGTGCTCGTGGGCATCAGCACGACGCGATCTGGCGCGAGACCGAATTCGTCGGCCACGAGCTGGCAAATTTTCACGTTCACGCCCTGGCCCATTTCCGTTGCACCCGTCGAAACCTGAATCGTGCCGTCCGTGTAAACGTTTACCAGCGCATTACCTTGATTCAGAAACTTTGTCGTGAACGAAATGCCGAATTTAACGCCAGTCATCGCCAGTCCGCGAACGTGAGTGCGCGATGAGCTGTTGAAGCCGGCTACTTCCTCGCGCCGCTTGCGGTATTGCGAGCGGGCGGCAAGCGTCGCAAAGATTTCAGGAAGATGATTTCTGTCGAAAAGCTGCCCGTAAGGTGTTACGTTCCGCTCGCCCACGCCGTACAGATTGCGAGTGCGCACATCGTATCCATCGATGCCGAGATGCTGCGCGATCGACTCCAGAATGTTCTCCATCACGGCCATGGCCTGCGGCCCACCAAAGCCTCGAAACGCTGTGTTCGAGGGCAGATTTGTGAAGCATACCTGGCCGGTCAGATCCACGTTTGGCAGGTAATAGCAGCTATCGGCGTGCATCAGCGAGCGTTCCATCACTGCCAACGACAAATCGGTCGACGCGCCGCCGTTGGAATAAAAAGCCGCCCGCAGTGCGCGGATGCGGCCGTCGCCGTCGAAGCCAACGTCCCATTCGCTGCGGTAGGCGTGGCGCTTGCCGGTGATGCGCATGTCATCATCTTTGTTGTAGATGACGCGGGCCGGCCGGCCGGTCTTGTGCGCCACGAGGGCCGCCATCATCGCGGGGATAGCGGCCTGCGATTCCTTGCCGCCGAATGCCCCGCCCATCCGCCTACAGATGCAAATGACTTCGTGCTGGCCGAGGCCGAGCATCTCGGCGACGACGGCTTGAATCTCGGTCGGATTCTGCGTCGAGGAGTGCACGACCATTTGCCCCTGCTCGCCCGGATAAGCAATGGCCGCCTGCGACTCCAGGTAGAATTGTTCCTGCCCGCCGCTTGCGAAGACGCCGCTCAGGCGATGCGCCGCGTCGTGAAGATTTGCGTCCACGTTGCCGCGTGCAATACGCCTTCGCGGACCCAAAAACTTTTCGCGACGGATCGACTCGGCCAAATCCAGCAGCGGCTTGGCCGCCGTGCAATCGATTCGAACCGCCTTGCGCGCCTTGGCCAGCGCGGCCGGGCTTGTGGCGGCGATGATGGCGACGGGCTGGCCAATGTACAGCAGCTCGCCCTCGGCAAGAAACGGCTCGTCCGCTACGACCAGGCCGAACAAGTTGTGCCCCGGCACGTCGGCCGCCGTGTAACACGCCACCACGCCAGGCACCGCGAGCGCGGCGCTCGTGTCGACGCTACGCAGGTGGCCGGCCGCTACTGGGCTACCGGCAAAGCCGACGCACAGCTCGCCGGCCATCGGGCGCAGATCATCGATAAAGGCGGCAAGCCCCGTCACATGGCCGATGGCGGCATCGTGCGGCAGCGATTTTCCAATACTAGGCATTACAATGACTCAATCCGCTGAATGTAAATCTCACGCTAAGGCGCT
>DASXWB010000721.1:0-2204 GCA_036503915.1 Lacipirellulaceae bacterium
AGGCCGAGATGAGCTTCGGCTTAGAGCCGGTCCACCCGGTGTCGGGTGTCGGAACGGCGCACGCGCGGGGGTTCGCGCCGGGAGGATCGGAACCAATTTTCGTTTTCGACACCGAGCTGCTCGCGCTTGACCTGGTGGGAACGTCGCCGGTTCGAGGCGGCTTCATGCTTCGGGAATCGCCCACGCTGAGCTCGACTGGTGTGACGCGGGTTGAGGGCGGTTGTTACGGCCCCGTTTGTCCGGCCGTGGTTCTGCCGATGCGAATCTCGAGCTTCTTCGACGTCTTTACCGAGATCTCGACAAACGGCGGCGCGGCCTGGACGCCAGCCAGAGACAACGAAGCGATGCACGTAGTACAGCTGCCCGAACCGGCAAGCGGCTCTCTGGTGATGTTCGCTTTCGGCGTTTACTGGGCCGCGTTTCGACGCAGAGCGTGTAAATAACGTCGCCGCGTGAGCCAAATCCGTCGCAAGAATAGTCATTTCCGATCAATCACATGCCTTGGTGGAGGGTTGCGATGAATGCGAGTTTGGTTTCAAAAGCTTCATTGGGCTGCTGCACGCGGCCGTGATCGTGCTCATGTTGGCAGCGCCGAGTTCAGCCGATTAAATTCACATTGCTGGCGGGGCGCTTGCGCTTTGACTATCATGAACCGCGTTGTCAGGAGAAATGTTTATTTTGTCGTGACGACTGTGAAGTACGTCGGCGCTAACACTCCGAACGAGACAACCAGCCACACTCAACTAAGCGTTGTGCGCGGTGCCCAGGCGAACGATGCCGGCGCCTGGGAAGCCTTGGTCCGCGCCTACAGCCGGCGCGTCTATCGCTGGTGTCGCATGGACGGCTTGCAGGCGGCCGATGCGGCGAATGTCGTCCAGGAAGTGCTGCAGTCGGTCGCTCGAAACATCGGCAGTTTTCATCGAGACCGCGCCGGCGATTCGTTTCGAGCCTGGCTTCGCCGCATCACGCAAAACAAAGTTCACGATCATTTCCGGCGTGAGAACCGGCAGCTGGCGCATGCGTCGGGCGGAACGGATGCGTATGAATTGTTGACGAGCCTGCCCGATCCAGCGGATGAGCTGATTGAGATCACACATCCGGCCGGCTCTCGGGAACAGGAACTGTACGCCGAAGTTCGTAACCAGATCCGCAATGAATTCTCGGACCGCGACTGGCGATTGTTTTGGCGCATCGTTGTGGATGGCCAGCCTCCGAGTGAAGCGGCCGCCGAGCACGGGATTTCCGCGAACGCGGCGCGCCTGGTAAAAATGCGTGTGTCACGCAGATTCCGTCAGCTTATGGCGTCACGGCGCAGCGAGTCCGGGCGGCCGTCTTGAAGTACATTGGTCAAATAGCCGAGCCACTTCATCGCATGCGATTTGCGTAATGAACCGCAGCAGCGCAATTACTTTGGCAAATGGTTGCCCGACTCGCTCGGAGCTGAACGCCTTTGTCAGCGGAGACACCTCAGCCGACGCGAGCCTCGAGATCGAGGCGCACTTGTTATCGTGCCCGAGCTGCATGGCTTCGGTCGAAGCGTTGGAAGAGAAGAGCGACGTTGTGGTGCGAGCGCTCGCGGCGCTTCCAGCCTCCGATGACGATGAGCTGGAATTCCAGCAAGCGCAGCGCGAACTTCTGGCACGAACGTCGCGATCGCCTGGCAACGGGTCTTCACGTGTCGAACTGGGCGCCGGCGAACGACCAATTGAGCGGCGCGAGCCGCCAGTACCATCCCGGCTGGGTGCGTACGAGCTCTTGGAAGAAATTGGCCGCGGCGCGACGGGCGCCGTGTATCGCGTGCGGCATCACAAGATCGACCGCGTTTTCGCGATGAAGGTGCTGCACAAAGAAGAGGCCGCGGATGTGGATTCATCCGAACGCTTCTTGAGGGAGATGAAAGCCGTCGGCAAGCTGGATCATCCGCATATCGTTCGCGCCACCGATGCAGGCGAGGACCAGGGTTTTCAGTACCTGGTCATGGAATACTCGCCGGGTTTGGATGTGTCGGAGATTCTGCGTCGTGTCGGGCCGCTTTCCGTACCGGATGCATGTGAAATTGCTCGCCAGGCGGCGCTGGGACTCCAGCACGCACATCTCCATGGCGTCGTCCACCGAGACGTGAAGCCCTCCAACCTGCTGCTAACTTCCGGAGGGCAAATCAAGTTGCTCGACCTTGGCCTGGTAGCCGTGCACCACGCGCAGAT
>DASXWB010000722.1:0-6995 GCA_036503915.1 Lacipirellulaceae bacterium
GCGCGCTCGCTTTCAACCTTAAACCGGTTGTGCGCCGTCGCAGCCGCAGCTGCGGCACGCGGAGCGTGCCTGCTACACTTCCTTGGCACCTGGTGTGCCGGCTTCAATCATGTACGAAGCGCGCGTCGAAATCGGCGCCCCCGGCCGCGTGACGTCCTTCACGATGCGGAAATCGCTGCGCCAGGCGTCGGGCGTGAGCGTGCACAGAACGTACCCTCGTTGGGCGTTGTAAAACTGGACGCAGGCATTCTCCGTCGTGGCCGTTTCCCAATCGTCGAGCTTGTCGGCACCGTTTGCATCGCTGGATATGCTCGTACCAACAAACTCCGTGGCGACTAGCGGTGTATCCGCTTTACGATCGTCCACTCGCAGGTTATTTACCCAGTTGGCATGGTAATCGCCAGTGAGCACCACCGGATTGGGCACGCGCCGCTCACGAACGAAGTCCATGAGGCGAATACGCTCATACGCATAACCGGGCCAGCAATCCATGGGGAACTCGCGCCGTTCGCCGCGCTTCAGGTCGACCATGCCCATCATTGTTTGTTGAGCCAGCACGTTCCATGTGCCGGTTGACTCAATGAGGGACTTTCGTACCCAGCCGAATTGCTGCGCACCGAGCATCGAACCTTTGGGCGACATCGCCTCGTCGTTGATATCGTGCGCACCGTCCCCGTTCGGCTGGTCGGTGCGATACTGCCGCGTATCGAGCATCAAGAATTCGGCGAGCCGGCCGAACGACAGCTTGCGATACAGCTGCATGTCGCATCCGCGCGGCAGCGAGCGGTGCCGCAGCGGCATCATTTCGTAGTAGGCCTGATAGGCGTTCGCGCGGCGAGCAAGGAACTCGACCGGGTCGACGCCCTCTTCCTCGGAGATGTCATTCGCGCAGTTGTTGTCGAATTCGTGGTCGTCCCACACGACCATCCACGGGCAACGCGCGTGCATCGCCTGAAGCAGCGGGTCCATCTTGTATTGGGCGTGACGGATCCGATAGTCGTCGAGCGAGTGAACCTCTTTGCCGACGTGCTTCCGGGTGCGGCCATCTTCGCCCTCATATTCGTAAATGTAGTCGCCCAAAAAGAAAACCAGGTCAAGCTTTTCCTTGGCCATGTGCTCATAAGCCGTATACAGCCCAGCTTCAAAATTCTGGCAGGATGCGACGGAGAACCGCAGCTCGGGCGGAGTGGCGCCCTCCGCCGGCATCGTGCGCGTGCGACCGACGGGGCTTTCCGCGTCACCGGCGCGGAAGCGATACCAATACCAGCGGTCGGGCGCGAGGCCATCGGCCTCAACATGAAGCGAATGGCCGAGCTGCGGCGTGGCCACCGCCGTCCCCCGGCGGACGACATTTCGGATCGCTTCATCCTCGGCGACTTCCCATGTGACATCGATCGAGTTGCCGTCCAATCCGCCTCCCGGCTCGAGTGGCTTTGGGGCCAATCGCGTCCAAAGCAAGACGCCGCTGGGCGTTGGATCACCGGATGCCACACCGACGCCGAAGGGGTTGGAGTCGAAACTGACGCGCCGGGCCGCGGCACTCGTCCGGCGAGCGAGCGTTGGAATCGCCGCGAGGCTGGCTGAATAAGCCAGAAACAGCCGTCGGCTAATGCCGCCTTCGAAATCCGCCGCTTCGCGGAGCCTGGTTAGATTGAGCATCGGTCGAGCCTTTATGGAAAAGTCGTGGCGCCAGCGCAAGCACAGGTCCAAGTTTAAACCGGTGCGGTGAAGTTTTGAAGAAGCGACGCGCGTGGCACGCCCTGAAAGGGCGTGGGAATATTTCAGGCACCGCCACGGCTTCGCTACGCTCCGGGCGTGCCACCCCCAAGCCGCTAGCTGGCCTTGCCGGGAGATCGCCATGCCGCTAACATCGCGGCCCCAAAATCCCCCGCGCGAGTGTATTCATGAGCCAGCAATCGACGTTGGGCCAATTGGCCGCCCTGGTCGGCGGACGCGTCCACGGTGATCCCGCCATTGTGATTGGCGGCGCAGCGACGCTTAGCGACGTCGTAGCAGGCGAAATCACTTTCATCGATCATCCGGACCGCGTGAAGCGCTTGGCGACGACAGAAGCGGCCGCCGTGGTGTTGCCGGAAAGCATTACGTGCGATGGGCTGGCGGCGATTATCGTGGCCGATGTGCACGCTGCGTTCGCGAAGATGGTTTGCCATTTCCGTCCGCCGCGTGCCAAAGTTGCCGTAGGCATCAGCCCCGGGGCAATCGTCAGCCGAAGCGCGCGGTGGGGGAAAAACGTCAACATTCACCCGGGCGCGAGCGTTGGCGACGACTGCTTCCTCGGCGATGGCACGACGGTGCTGCCTGGCGCCCATTTGCTTGCCGGCTGCCTCATTGGCCGCGACGTGACGATCGGCCCCGGCGCAGTGCTGTACGAGAACACGCAAGTGGGCGATCGGACAATCATTCATGGCGGCGCCGTCATCGGTGCCCACGGATTCGGCTATTCACAAGTTGACGGACGGCATGTGACGGCGGCTCAACTAGGTTACGTTCGAATCGGCAGCGATGTTGAGATCGGCGCGGGCACAACCATCGACCGCGGCACCTACGGCGCCACCTCGATCGGCGACGGCACGAAAATCGACAACCTCGTGCAGATCGCCCATAACTGCCATATTGGGCGGCACAACTTGATTTGCTCGCAAGTTGGTATCGCCGGCAGCACGACCACGGGCGACTACGTGGTCATGGGCGGCCAAGCCGGTGTGCGCGATCATGTCCACATTGGCACACAGGCGATGCTGAGCGCGATGGCGGGCATCACCAACGATGTGCCGGAGGGCGTCGTGATGATGGGCATTCCGGCGACGCCCGAGCGCGAGCAAAAGCTCAAGCAGGCCGCGCTGGCCAAGTTGCCCGAAATGCGGCAGGAGTTCAAAGCAATGCGCCGCGCGATCGCGGCGCTGGAAAAACGGCTCGGCATCGCTGCGGCGGCTGAGCGCGAATCAGATCAAGCTGCCTAGGATGTTGCCATTGCGATTGCGGCTGCGAATGGGGTGCCACTGCTGGCTTGTCCAGCAGTGCATTTACGCGAACTCCTTGCCGCCTGCCGCATCAAAATCCGCCACCTCCGTGCAACAACACCAAAGGAAACTCGACGTGCAAGGGCCTCTTGGTGTGACCACTGCTGGACAAGCCAGCAGTGGCACCCGTCGGATTGGACTTCTGGCTGCTTGGGGCCGGTTTCCGGTGCTCGTGGCGGACGCGCTGCGGCGGCAGGATTATCACGTGAGCTGCCTGGCGGTGGCCGATCTTGCGGATCCACAGCTTCGCGAAATCTGTCAGGATTTTCACTGGGTCGGCTGGGGCAAGCTGGGCGGCGCGCTAAAATTCTTTCGCCGCTGCGGAATCCGCGAGGCCACGATGGCTGGCAAGTTCCACAAAGTGCTCTTGTATCAACCCGGCATGTGGTGGCGTCATCTGCCCGACTGGAAATTCATCAGGACGTTTTACCGCTACTTCATCACGCACGCGCGCGACAACAAGGACGACACGCTGCTTGGCGCATTGGCCGACGCATTTGCCGAGGAGGGGATCGTGTTTCATCCGGCAACGGATTTTGCCCCGGAGCTGCTCGTGAAACCTGGCCAGATTGCGGGCAAGCCGCCGTCGGCCGCCCAGCAGAAGGACATCGAATTCGGCTGGGACGTCGCCAAGCAAATGGGCGGCCTGGACATCGGCCAAAGCGTGTGCGTGAAGGATCGCGCGGTGCTAGCCGTCGAAGCGATTGAAGGCACTGACGCGTGTATCTTGCGCGCGGGCGAGCTATGCAAGAAAGGCGGGTTCACCGTGGTGAAAGTCGCCAAGCCACAACAAGACATGCGCTTCGACGTTCCCACGGTGGGTGTGCGAACGCTGCGCACCATGGTGGCGGCCGGCGCGCGCGTGCTGGCGGTCGAAGGCGGCCGCACAATTCTTTTGGATGATGGCGAATTTCGCGAATTCGCCGCTTACCATCGGCTCTCTGTGATTGCGCTGGCCGACGGTCGTGCTGCAGAAGCCGCCGCGTGACGCGGGATTCTCGCCCGAGCAATGCAAGCAGCGCCATGCCGATTCTCCGCGGCCGGGTGTGGCATATAATGTTGTCGTTCCTATGCCGCAAAACAGTTACTTCACGTGCGCAGTCGCAGAGAAGAGATGGACCAGAGCCTGACTAGCCGCGGTGATAGTTCGGATAGGTCTGCGCGTGAAGCCCAGGCTGACGTGGCTTTGCTCGCCAGCAAAGTTGCCGCATTGCCGCCGCGCGCTCGTGCGGTGGAGCAGAAAAACAGTGTGCCGGCCAAATCAACTGCCAGGCCGACGTCCATGCTGCGGCGTTTGCTCTGGGCCGCATGCTATGTAGCTGCCTGGTGTGCGACCATTTCGCTGATCATTGTCGCCGTATTGCGAGTGATACATCACGACGGTGAATTTTTCCTGATCTGGATTAATTCGTTCACGCGCTATGTTTATCTGCCGGCGTATTTTTGCGTTGCGTGGGCGGTTTGGCAGCGCCGGTGGGTGCTGACGATTTGTGGCCTGGCCTTGGTCGGCTTCCACTTAACATTGATGGCCCCCAATTTTTTGCGCGACCGCCGCTTCGAAATCAATGCGGAAACTGTCGCGGGAGCAACCAGCTCGCCGGACAGGATTCGCGTGTTCTTTGCCAATGTTTTGGCGCAAAATACCGAGTTTGACGCCTTGCTGGAAGAGATCGCGGATGCCGATCCGGACGTGATCGTGCTTGTTGAGTTCTCCCGACCCTGGCACGCGGCCTTTGTGGATTCGCCGGTCATAGCGCCGTACATCCACGGCAGCGGTCGTCTGAGATCGCACATAAACACGGTGAACGTCTTCAGCAAGTTGCCGCTTGCGAATGAAATACAGAATTGGGTTCGGGGCCGCGCCGCGCACACCGTTGACATTCCATTGGGATCGAATTCGCTTCGAGTAGTTGGTCTACACGCGCCTCGACCCATACCCGGCCCAAAATACGACTACGCCGAATATTGGGACGAGATGATTCCGCTTCTAACGGCTGAGCAAGGCCCCCTTGTCGTCGTCGGCGACTTCAACGCGACTGAGCATTCGCGAGTTTACAAGCGTTTGACCGAATCGGGTCTGCGCTCGGCTCATGAAGTCCGAGGTCGCGGCTACGCGACGACCTGGCCGAACGGGCAGAATCTTTGCCCTCCGATTCGCATCGATCAGGCGCTCGTCTCGCCGGAGATCGAAGTCGAGAGCATCCGCGAGGGGCGCGGTCGCGGTTCGGACCACAAACCGCTGATCCTAGACCTGCGCATTCGGCCCGCCGGCGAGCCGTAACTGGCCGCAAATGCTACAGGTAGAGCGCTGATCGCGCACACGTCGCTGCGCAACCTAAAGCATTCTTCCCAAAGAGCTTACAGCTTGTGCGCAGCATCCTGGTAGAATCGTCAGAATTCGCCCAACAGCTAGGCCTTCCCCCGATTTCCACACTTTTGCAACCCGATTTATTGAGCTATTCAGCAGGGTGGTTACAATGGCGGGTATGAGATGGGCCGAGCGCAGTGCATGCTGCGCGCGGCTCGGTGTACCGATTTTTGGCACCTCCAAATAGGACGCTAGTGATACAAACCGCAGGTGAACTCCCTTCGCATTGCCGTCCGCGCGCGGCGGGAAATCGACCTCGCCCGTGCTCTTTCTAAACGGAGAATGATTCGGCGATGGGGGCTCGTCGGTCTGGAACAACAGAGAAGACATGGCTCACGTAAACGTTGCCCCGTCGATCGAGTCACTGCTGAAGCTTCCTCCGGAAGACCCAGAGAGTTGGGTTCTCGGCTCGAACCCTAAAGTCAATCGCATTGCGCGCCACGTGGAGCGCGCTGCCGACGTCGAATGCACCGTGCTGGTGAGCGGTGAAACGGGCACCGGCAAGGAGCTTTGGGCCCGCTTGTTGCACCGCCTCGGCCCGCGCCGCGATAGGCCGTTCGTGCCCGTCAACTGCGCGGCCCTCACTGCAACCTTGGCCGAGAGCCAATTGTTCGGCCACGAGAAGGGCGCGTTCACTGGCGCGGCCGGGCGCAGCCTCGGTGTTTTCCGCGCGGCCGAAGGCGGCATCGTCTTCTTAGATGAAGTCGGCGAGATGCCGCTCGAGCTGCAGCCCAAGCTTTTGCGCGTGCTGCAGCAGCATGAGGTCACGCCAGTCGGCTCGCCGATTCCCGTGCAGGTCGACGTGCAGGTGGTGGCCGCCACGAATCGCGATTTGGAGCAGGAGGTCGCCCTAGGCCGCTTTCGCGAAGACCTGTACTATCGGCTCAACATGGTCGAGTTCCATGTGCCGCCGCTGCGTCACCGCGTGGACGACATTCCGCGCTTCGTCGAGTATTTTTCTCGAAAGTTCGCCGCGCGTTATAGCAGGCCGCTGTGGAAGCCCAACCACGAAACACTGCGCCAGTTCTGCGAATATCGCTGGCCGGGCAATGTGCGCCAACTGGCGAATATCATCGAGCAAGCCTACGTGCTGGATTGCCAGCCGCGGCTGCCCGATCGGCCCAGCAATAATCGGCTTGCCGAGGCGGCGCTGCCGATCATGGACCTGGCGCGCCTGCGCCGCATTGCGGTACGTCAAGCGCTGCAAGCGACGCGGGGGCACAAGGGCCGCGCGGCTCGCCTCTTGGGCGTGCATCCTAACACGATGACGCGCTTGCTCGCGCAACTCCGCCGCGAGGAGAATTCGCAGTCGGATTCGGATGCGTCGTTGTAAGTCGCCGCCGCATGCTATCCGGGCTATATCGCCAAGGCGACTCGCTGGGGCGAGCCTTCACCTGACTGGTTTACTTCTGAACTTGTCATTTTCTGGCTCCGATTGGCGTGCGAATAAAAAAATGATGGGCCCATTGAGGGGCAGTTGAGCGTAGCGCGCATGGTCGCTCCCCCTGATTGTCCCCAGGGAGGGAGAGTGAATCGGAGCGATCGTAGCGTTGCTCGGTTGCCGCCTCACCCGAGAGGAAGTAGCG